>CANBTO010000049.1 GCA_947372405.1 Verrucomicrobiaceae bacterium | reverse complement strand
ATCTCGTCCCTGACCACCTCCACTCAGATCCGGAGCCAACTCACCT
Source organism: Verrucomicrobiaceae bacterium (assembly GCA_947372405.1). Next base: position 15,715 of record CANBTO010000049.1, on the reverse strand, counting down.
CTCTCACCGGCAGAGACCTGTTGGGCAAACTCGACCAATACCGCACCACCACCACGGCGGAACTTTTCCCGCGTCGTCCAGACAACGACGCCGACGGAATGCCCAACAGCTTTGAAACCGCTTACGGGCTCGACCGTGACAACCCGAAAGACGCCGCCAGCGATCTTGATGGCGATGGCCAAAGCAACCTCCAGGAGTTCATCGCCGGCACGGATCCCACCAATCCTCTCTCGGTGTTCCGCACTCTCCAGACGGACAATACCGTCACCGGATTCACCATCACCTGGCCATCCGTCACGGGCCGCATTTACAGGGTTTATTGGACTACCAATTTCACGGACTGGCACCTCTACTCCCAGAAAGACGGCACCGGAAACATGCTTTCCGAGACCATCAGCAAGGCCAATATTGACGCCCTTGACGGCATCACAGGCAACCTCACCAACTGCTTCGTCCGCGTCACCGCCGCTGAGAATTGAGCTTGTCATCCAGGACGATGACTCCAAACCCGGCAACTTTCATTTTCTCCTCATGTTATTTTGGCAGACATGGAGCGGATGATTGAACTGCCAGGTAATCGGGAAAGTTGATATGGGATAGCAATGAGGGGTCTAACACAGGCAACACTTCGGTTTGAAGCGTCAGCCACGGTTTTGAGGCGATCATCACTTCGCTGGCTTTTCCACCTCTCCATTGTGATAGGTGTGGCAGCGAATGCAGCGGCTGTCGATCCCGCCCTTGGGACTGTGGCAGTCGACGCAGGATTTGATCGAGGGAAGATTGAGATCACTCGTCGCTTCACTGTTCATCACCTTGTGGCAGTCCAGACAGGTTAACCCTTTCTGGTGCATGTCGTGGTTGAACTTGCCTAACACCATCCAGCGGTCGGGAGTGGAAACCTTCTTGATCACCGGCGTGGCATTGTCGCTTTCCGGTTCCGACACTACGTGGCAGGTCGCGCAACCGGCGAACGGCGCGCGGCGTCCTCCCGGAACCTCGCCCTTCATGTCCGCGAAGAATATCGAGCGCTCGAGGTTCTCACCGGTTTCATAGAGCTTTTCGATACCCGCCTTCTTGGTCCTCACATAGTCGTTGAGTTCGTTGCGGCGGGTGATGCCCTCGTGGCTGCGGCCATACTCCTCGTATTGGATGTTGAGGCTGCGCAGAAAGGCACGGACGTAATACGGATCGCCATGCGGCAGCCGGATTCCGGGTTTGTCTTTGGCAGAAGGAGTATCCGGATCAAACTGGAGGGCGTGGCATTCGGCGCAATTCTTCTCATAGGTGATCTGCCGCTGGTATTCGCCCCTGCCATCACGCTCGTGGCAGTCGGCGCACTTCAGGACCCTCGGGATCTTGCCCGTCCGCAGGTGAAGCGCGTGGTTGAACTTCAGCGGATTTTCATCGTGCGCTCCGTCGCGCAATAAGCGGAACTCCGGGTGATCCAGATGAAACGCGGTGATCACATCGGTGTAGCCGTTTTTCGGGCGCTCGCGCGGCTGGACCTTGAGGCCGGGCTTGGATTCGGTGGAGGCAAACGCGTGAGGATCGGTCTTCGCGCTTTTCACGCGTGACGCCGCCATGAGTTCGGCGGAACCGTGACAGGATGTGCAATAGTTGCTGTCCACCGCCGACATGAAGCCGCTGGTTTGATGCTCCTTGTGGCAGGCGTGACACGCGAAATCGGCGGGCATGTCCGGCTGGTGGAACTTTTTGCCCGCGTGGCAGGCCAGACAGTTTGCGTCCATCGCCGAGGATTCCACCGGACCTTTTTTGATCAGATCGGCGGGAGTGAGTCCTTGTTTGGATGCCTCCAAGGCCTTGGCCTGCCATGAGACGGCTCCATCTTTCGCGCTTTCGTGGCATGCGGCACAGGTGCTGGCATCGCCTGACTTCTCATGGTGGACTTTCGCAAAATGTTCACTCGCGTGGACGCTGGAAATCGGCCCGGGGTTGACGAAACCGTCACGCATGTTGCGGCTGATGGCGATGAAAAGCAGAAGGACCGTGGCGATGGATGTGAACGCCACGACACGCTTCCGGATTGACCGCAACGTCCGGCGCGGTTGGCATTTTTTGATCGCCTTGCAGCAGGTGCCATCCGGGAACGGACCGTTCTCACACCTGCCGCCGCCGGATTTCGGGCGGGTGCAGGTCCAGTGACCTTTCGATTCCCCCGGTTTCACCAGCAACTTGGGCGAACACTCGTAGGTTGCCCGGCACTCACCCTTCGGCGAGGGGCCGATCCGGCAAGGACAGCCCTCGCAAAGATGCCCGCACTCCCAATCCAGGTTCGGGCGGACGTATTCGTTGGAGGGGAACTCCGGTGATGTTCTATCATCTTTCATGGGGCGGATCCGGAGAACGAATAGACAACGATGATGTGAGCCACGCTGAGGATGAGTAGTGAATAGCTGAGCGGGATGTGCGCGAAGAGCCAGAGCCGCAGGATGAGCTGCAGGGCATGCTGATAGTCGAGCAGGTGTTTCCGCTCGACGAGATCCGCCAGCTTGTCCAGCAGTTCGCGTTCGTCTTTCTTGGCATATCTCCGGATCTCGTCGAACTGCGACCGGTGTACCGCCTGCGGTGAGCGTGAGCGCCGCAAGTGCGCCCAGCAGTTGCGGTGCCTGGTGAAAAACAAGCCGAGCTTTTCCGTGTAGAAATCCGCGATGATGGGCGATGTCTGGCCATCCACACCGCCGAGCACCAGCGCCTCGGCATCCTCACGCAGCTTGTTGCGGGCATGCGGCATGCGTTCGAAGGGAATCTCATACCCCGCGACGGTGAGCCGCTTCGGAAACGAGCGGCTGATCCAAAGCCCCAGCACGCCGGTGACGAAAACGATGGTGAAACACACCGCCAGCACCTGATGGAAAATCCCGAACGGCCACGACCATCCGGTGTGGGCGAGGTAAAGCGCGCCGGAAAAGATGCCGGCATAAATATGCAGTTGCAGCCAGAAACCGGTGCTGCCCATGCGAAGAAACGGAACTTTTTTCCGCAGGTTGAAGAAGGTGAGGAAAAGCATCACCGCAAACAGCGCCCAGCCGCTCAAATAGGGATGGCGTGGATACAACGGCGCATACATCACATAGGCGGCAATCAACCCCACCACCAGCAAGGTGGTCAGCAGGATGCCCGCAAATCTCCGCCGGACGATTTCTATTTTCTTTTTAGCCACTGGGCGAGAGGGGTGATGCGGGTCAGGTCGGTCCGGCTGAGGGCGTCGTGCGGGCAGGCATTGAGGCAGGCCGGGCCACTGGTCTGCTCGACACAGAAGTCGCACTTGGTCGCCTTGAGGATGGGTTGGAAATCCTCGTCCACGAGGAACTCGCCTCTAACGGATCTCACCTCTACCATGCGGATGGAATCATACGGGCAGTTCGCAGCGCACGCGCCGCAGCCGATGCAGGTGGTGGGGTTGATGACCACCTCGCCGCCGAAGCTCGTGCGGTGGATCGCGCCCGTGGGACAACCGATCATGCAAACGGGATCCACGCAGTGCATGCAGGCGTTCGCAATCATCAGGTTGTCGATCATCGGCCCGTGCCTTAGGAAACGCGGGTTGCCGTCGTGTGTCGATGCGCAGGCGCGGACGCAGTCGTCACAGCGGGTGCAGCGGTCCATGTCGATGACCATCGATCTGGTGCCGTTGAAAAACCGGTGCTCCGCCATGAACTCCATCAGGCCGGCGGATGGCGCGTCTTCGCCTTCATCCAAACCCGCGTCCGCGACCTTCGACAGGGGGCTTGATCCGAACTCTTCCTCCGCCCATTTCCTATTAGCAAACTTTTCAAGCGAGGGAGTCGGGATGAAAATGAGATGGGCGTATCCCAGCGAGCGGAGCGTATGGGTGGATTGCAAGCCGCCTCCCGGGTTCCTCCAATGATTCGCGATTTCCTCGAAGCCGAACACGCTTCCCGCGCCGATGTAGTTGAGCGTCCGCTCGCCGCTTCCGAATTTCTGGCTCACCCGGCAGAACCCGGCACGGATCATGTAGATGCCGTTGTTGTATTCACCCTCTCTCACGATTAGCGGTTCGTTCGCAGCCGTCGATGAATCACCGTCCTTTGCCAAACGCTTGTAAGCACCGGACCAGTTGTAATCACCGAAGGTTTCCAACTGGGCTTCCTCACACAACTGTTTGTATGCCGCTTCGTCAAGGTGGCTGAAAAGCGGATGATGGCTGAGGAAAGATTTGAGGGAATTCTCCCGATAGATTTTGTCGATCCTGTTTTTCAGCGCGGTATCAAAGCGCATGATGTCGCGCAGTCCTTCCCAACTGAACTCCAGCAGGCGTGTCTGCGGTGAGGAAGCGACCACCGTCGCAGTGCGCGGCATGCGGCTGAGCGCCGAGATTTCACCGAACATCTGGCCCGCCACCAAGGTTGCGGTTTGTGAACCGATAACGATCTGAGGGTAGTCCTGCAGATACACCGAACTGTGCTCCCTGTTAGCGGAGCTCTTGATGTTGTCACTCGCACGCGGCGACTTTTTCCTCCAGCCCTCGGGCTCCGGATTGTTGTTCCAAAGCTGCGCGAGGCGGGCAATGAAGCCTTTCTTCACGCTCCGTGCGCGACCCAGAAGCTGTGGATCGATATCAGGCCGGATCACCACGTTGACCTCGCCCTCAAGCACCAGAAAGGCGGAGGTCCCGTAGTCGTCCTTGCGCAACACGATCTCCCCAGGAGCATATTCGCGCACGGCGGAGTCGTATCTCAGGATCTCGCGGAGCGGGGTTCCGGAGGGGAAACGGGACGCATCCATGCTGGCGAAGGGCTCGGATGCCAGAAGCATGTCGAGCGTGTCCTCACCCATACCGGGGTCGAGCGGTTCGCCCCATCGCTGGGGACGTTCCGCTTGGCGGACGAGGTTCGCGAGGCTGGTGTCGGATTGCGCCATGGCGGGTGTTTCAGGCATCGATCACCAAGTTGCAGGAGGGGCGGCAGATGCATGTCAGGCAGCTACCCTCATCGACCTCGTGGCCCGGCTCCAGATCGTATTCCACGTTGCCTTTCTTGATCGCCACGAGGCAAGAGCCGCAGCTTCCCGCCCCGCAGCTGTAGTCGATGGCAACGCCATGCTTCTCGGCGAACGCATGCAGGTTCGCCGACTCGGGATCCCATGCGACCTTCTTGCCGCTGCGTGAAAACTCGATCTCGAAGGCAGGCTTGTCACCGGTGTCGGCCTTGGGGGCGGCGTCCTTCGCGCCGGACTTCACGGTGGCGGGGCCGAAGGCCTCGAACTTCACGTCCTTTTTCGGAACGCCCCATTCGTAGAGGCCGGTGACAAGGGAATCCATGAACGGCCCCGGGCCGCAGAGATAGTATTCGTAATTGCTGGAAGGCAGGACTTCCTTCATCAGATCCACCGTGACGCGGCTGTGGTGGTTGTAGTCCTGTCCTTTCACATCACCTTCGCCCGGGCGGCTGTAGCAGATATGCAGCCGCATGTTAGGGTTCTTTTTCTGCAGTTCGATCACCTCGTCGCGGAACATGTGATCAATGCCGCTGCGGCAGCCGAAGAAGAAGTAGATCTCGCGTTTGTCATTGATGTGGGTGAGCACCCGCGCCATGGCGAGCATGGGCGTGATGCCTATGCCACCCGAGATCAGGACGACCGGGCGGTCCACCTCGACATCGAGATAGAATTTCCCGGACGGGGCTTTCACGTTCAGGATGTCGCCCTCGCGGACATGGTCGCAGAAATAGCTGGAGACCACACCCGGCGTGCCGTCGTCCTTCTTGAAGCGCTTGATCGTGACGCGGTAGTGGTCGTCGCTAAGCGCGCCGTCGGAAAGGGAGTAGCAGCGGATCTGCGCCTTGGGCGCGCCGGGCGGCTGGACTTCGAAGGTGAGGTATTGGCCGGGCTTGAAGGAAGGCAGCGGCCTTCCGTTGTGCGGTGCGAGGTAGAAGGAATAGGTGTCATCGCACTCCTCCACTTTCCGGGCGACGGTGAACTTGCGGTAGCCGTTCCACGCGACTTCGGGCGCGGCCTGCGCTTTCAGGTTTAGAACCTCAATCTTCTTGCCCAGAGCCGCGAGTTCAAGACGGTTCCGTTTCATCTCGAAACGATGCCTCGCTACCACCGCCCACCACTGCGTGGCGACGTATCCCGATAGCAGGACGCCACCGGTCAATCCAATCGTAAAAAGAGGGCTCGATAGCGCCGATTCCAGGAGGTGCTCGTAATTCACATTCTTGATGCCATGGATGCTTGAGGTAGTCTGGAGGAACCGGGTGGGGATTGGCGAGAAAGTTTTCCATTCCAGCTCACGCGCCACCCGATTTCCCATATTGGCTTGCCAGACGCCCCCCCCGAGCCCTAAAAATTTTTTTGAGTGAGGAAGGTTCAATCATTCATAATTTCCGCGATTCTGGTCTGCCTCTCGCCATTCGGCGCTGGGGAGCCTGCCGAAACGAACAGGGCGATTGGCTCCCAAAACTGCATGACGAGCGGCTGCCATGGCGGGGCGGGGCTGGATCGCGGTGCCTACAACATCTGGAAACTCTATGATCCCCATTTCAACTCCGCCGCGACCCTGACCAACGGCCGCTCGAAGGCCATGGCCAGACAACTCGGAATCGAAAACGCCGCCGAGTCGAAAAGCTGCACGATCTGCCACTCGCCGACGCGCCAGACAGGCTTGTTCGGACTCGCGACGCCGCCTGATGGACACAACGTCGATAGCGGAGTCTCCTGCGCCAACTGCCACGGCCCTGCTGAAAACTGGCTGCTCTCGCACACCCGCCCGGATTACCCGAAGGACGCGCTCGCCAAGCTGGGCATGCGTCAGTTGGACAGCGCCTATCAGCGTGCCAACAACTGCGTCGCCTGTCACCAGAATCTGAGCGACGAACTCGTCAAGGTGAAGCACCCGCCGCTGGTCTTCGAGCTGGACGGCCTGCTGGTCGCGGAGCCCAAGCATTGGCGCGAAGACAAGGGATTTTCTAACACAAAAACCTGGCTGGTGGGACAGGCGGTGGCTTTGCGCGAGGCTGCGGCACAGGCGGATCGTGAACCGGGCGCGCGCAGGACTGCGGAAATCGAGGCCATCAAGGCCTTGTTGAAAGCCACCGAAACCGGCTGGGACGATTCGGGAAAAAACCTCGTCCACTTGGCGGACGAATATGCAAAGCGGCTCTCCTCAGCACCGATGAATCTCGATCAGACACGTGCAATTCTATCCAAGCTGGTCGCTCACCGCACTCCTTTCGAATCCGATGCCTTCAGCTCGGTGGCCGCGGTATACCGCCCTTGGGCGCTGGGTTATTACGCCGAGCGCCTGGCCCTGGCGGTCGATCGCCTGAACCAGTCTCTCGTCACTTCCGGGCGGCAGCCGGTGGTTCCAAAGGAACTTCTGGACAAGCTTTTCGACGCAGCAAAACCACCGGAAAGCTTTGACTCCGCCGCAGCCGGCGAGTTCGTCAACATTCTGGACCGGCTGGCGGCATCCGCAATTCACCCGGAGCAGGGACGATGATTTCTAACATGGAAGTCCCGAACCCATGAGCCGCGGATTTTTCGGAACAGTCAGTCGCCTTGTGGCCGCATCCTCCTGCGTCCTGCTGACGACCTGTTATCAGCCGCCACTTGAGCGCACGCCCGAATGGGATGTGGAGAAAGGCGAGCAGCCTCCGGATCGCCTGACCGCGCAGCAGGTTCCGGCCGAAACCCTGCCGCTGAGCCCGGACTCTTTCTCGCCCGATCCAAGCTTGAACCCCGCGCAGGAACCACGCCTTCCGGTTTTTGAAATCAAGGAAGAGACCACGATCGACAAGGATTCCTTGCAGCCGCCCGCGCAGTTCAATCCTGATCCCGGCATGGGAACGAACGGCGCAGGAAAAAACGTGGCGCCCGGAAAAACCGGCGCGCTCGCTGGCAAGGAGAATAACCCACTGGGGATCGGCCGCTTTTTCAAGGATGATCCGGACGCCCGCGACGACCGGTTTTTCAGCCGGGATGCGGGGATGCCGAAAGAATCTCCCGCATACGTCCCTGACATTCCGGAAGATCTGCTCCTGCCGCGCAAAGGACTGGAGCAACGCCATATCGAGACCGAAATGGTCCAGGGAGAGGAACCGCCGGAGCGTTACCAACCGGACATAGGTGAATCCATGGTCTTGCCACGCAAAGGAGTCCGCTACGAGAAGCGCATCTCCGATAACTGGCACGCGGGACATTACGAACCTGCCGAGGATCCGCCTAACAGCGTCGCCATCGAGGACCGCTACCGCATCGCGACCGGCGTGTGGAACCGCTACCTGGATGACCAGGTTGCCGAGACTCCTTACGAGAGACACACGCCATACCTCTGGCACCCCTACTATCAGAGCGTGTTCAAGGGAGATGTTCCGGTCATCGGGCAGGACATTTTCGCCTCGCTCACCTTCAAAAACTCCACCACCTTCGAGGCCCACGAAATTCCGGTTCCCTCGTCAGTCAGCAGCGCGCGGCCTTCAAGCGCGGAATTCTTCGGCAAGGGCGACCAGACCGTCATCAATACGGACACCAGTCTGATCTTCGATATTTTCAAAGGAGAAACCACGTTTAAACCGGTGGAGTGGTTGTTCCGCATCCAGCCTGTTTTCAACACCAATTATATCTCGGGATATGAAACCAACGTGGTCTCGCCCGACCCGCGCGGGCTTGATCATTCGACCGTCGGCATCGATCCGTATCCCGTCATCAGAAAACCAGGCGATGTCGGTGGGTTTCTCGATCCCATGCTCTTTCCCGCCAACTCGGACTTCCACAACACGAGGGCGACCGAGCGATATGAAGACTATGTCGGATTGCAGCAGTGCTTTCTGGAAACCCATTTGCTCGATCTATCGGAGAATTACGACTTTGCGGCGCTGCGTGTCGGCACCCAGCCGTTCAACGCGGATTTCCGCGGCCATGTGTTTTATGACTCCAACTGGGGATACCGTCTGTTCGGAAACCTCCAGAAGAACCGCATCCAATACAATCTGGCATTGTTCGATCTCTTCGAGAAAGATTCGTTTTCCGATCTGAACACCTTCAATGACCGAAACCAGGATGTCTTCGTCGCCAACATTTATGTGCAGGATTTCCTTTTCGAAGGCTACACCACCGAATTCAGCTTCCTCGCCAACTGGGACAATGGCAGCAACAGCGGTCTGGTCTATGACAGCGCGGGCAACATCGTCCGCCCGTCACCCATCGGCACTGTCGCCCCTCACGATCTCCAAGCCTATTATCTCGGCTGGAACGGCGAAGGCCACATTGGCCGTGCGAACATCAGCCACTCGCTCTATCATGTGTTCGGCCGCGACGACCTGAACGGCATCGCCGGACACTCGGTGGACATCAGCGCGTGGATGGCGGCCATGGAAGTCTCCGTGGACACCGACTGGATGCGCCACAAGTTCACCCTGTTCTGCGCCTCGGGAGACGGCGACGCTACCGACAACAAAGCAACTGGCTGGGATGCCATCGTGGACAATCCGAACTTCATCGGGCCGTTCAGTTACTGGCAGAACCAGGGAATGAATCTGGGCGGATCCGCGGTCGCCCTCAAGCAGCGCCTGAGCCTGATTCCGGAACTGAGTTCCAACAAGTTTCTCGGCCAGTCGAATTTCGTCAACCCGGGCGTCTTCATCGCGGGCCTCGGCGAGGAATGGGAGCTCACGCCCCGGCTTAAGGCATTCGCGAACCTGAACTACCTTCTGTTCATGAACACGGACGCCATCTCCTCGGCGCTCCTCACCAACAACATCAACCGGGAAATCGGATGGGATCTCAGCTTCGGAGTCGAATACCGACCCTTCCTCACGGACAACCTGAAACTCAATGTCGGGATGGGAATGTTGTTCCCCGGCGCGGGCTTCAAGGATATCTACAGCAACGGTGACGCCAACGTGGGAAGCTACTCGCCCTCGAATTCTCCGGATGTGGCGGATGTCCTTTACAGCGGTTTCCTCTCTGCAACCATGACTTTCTGACAATGATCCGATTCACGATCCATCCACGCATCGCTTGCGCATTGGTCGCCGGCGGACTGACTTTGTCAGGTCATGCCCAGCAGGCGGCCACGGGGGACGGCAGCATCTTCGGCCCGCCGGTCGCCGCCACGGAATCCACTTCAGGCGGCGGCGCGGCCATCCCGAAACCTAACAAGTTCGACCAGTCCAAAGAGGCGGTGATGCGGAAAAGCCGCGGCTGCATCGGCTGTCACGAGAACTCGAAGGATCCGCACGGCAGTGAATTCGTCCGCCTCGGTTGCACGGACTGCCACGGAGGCGATCCCACGCCGGGCCTGACGATGCGTCAGGCGCACCCGACGCCGCGCAATCCCGTGTTCTTTGAAAGCTCCGCGAACCCGAGCGACAGCACCGTGCTGCTCAATCATGAGTCACCGGAGTTCATCCAGTTCGTCAACCCGGGCGACCTGCGCGTGGCGAAGAAAACCTGTGGCGACTGCCATGCGGAGTCCGTCGATCACGTCGATCACAGCATGATGCGACACGGCGCGATGCTGTGGGGCGCGGCGGCCTACAACAACGGTTCCTATCCGGTGAAGGATTCGATATTCGGCCAGGCCTACGGAGCCAATGGAGTCCCTCTGGCACTGAAGAGTCCGGTCAAGGTCACGCCGGAGATGCAAAAATCCATGGGCATCGTGGATGAGATCTTTCCCCTGCCGCGCTTCAACGTCGCGCAGACGGGCAACATCTTCCGGATCTTCGAAAAAGGTGGAACCAAGCTGGGAGAACTCGGCAACCCCGATCCCAACGAGCCGCCGGGCAAACCCTTCCGCCGCCTCGGTGAGCGCGGGCTTGGGACCGCCTCACGGGTCGATCCCGTCGTCATCGGCGCGCATAAAACCCGCCTGCACGATCCGCTGCTCGACTTCTTCGGATCTAACAACCGCCCGGGCGATTACCGCTCCAGCGGTTGCACCGCCTGCCACGTCGTTTATGCGAACGACAGGTCGCCATCGAACTCCGGCTGGTACAGCGCGTATGGCAACCAGGGCCTGTCGTTCAATCCGGACCCGATGATTTCCAAGAAGGAGAAGGGCCATCCCATCGCACACAAGTTCACCCGCAGCATCCCGTCCAGCCAGTGCATGACCTGCCACATGCACCAAGGCAACCTGTTCGTGAATCCTTTCCTGGGATATATCTGGTGGGATCAGGAATCGGATGGCGAGTTCATGTATCCGAAGGAGCAGCACAATCCGACGGACGAGGAAATGGTGAAGTCACTGCGGGCGAATCCCGAAGCCGCCGCCGCGCGCGGCTTGTGGGGTAACGTCAATTTCCTGGAGAAAACCGCCGAGTTGAATCCCATGCTGAAAAACACCCAGTTCGCCGACTACCACGGCCACGGCTGGGTGTTCCGCGCGGTGTTCAAAAAAGACCGCGAAGGAAACCTTCTCACACTGAATGACGAGAAGATCGCCCACGACGATCCGGACAAGTTCAAGAAGGCCGTGCACATGAAGGACATCCACCTCGCGAAGGGAATGCAGTGCGTGGACTGCCATTTCCTCAACGATTCCCATGGCAACGGCCTGCTGCATGTCGAGCCAAGGGCGGAGACTGCGATCACCTGCGTGGACTGCCACGGAACAGTCAGCACCCATACGACTCTCGTCACCTCCGGCAAGGGCGGCACCCTGACCAAAGACGGCAAGGTCGAACCCGTCAATCTGCGTGAAAGCAACACTCCGTTCGGCCCTCGTTTCACTTGGAGCCCTGATGGCAAGAGGCTGATGCAGCAGTCCTCAATGGAGCCGAACCTCCAGTGGGAAGTGCCGCAGACACTCGACACCGTTACGCCCGGCTCCGACCACTACAATGTCATGAGCGCCTACGCCAAAACGCTGAGGCGCGACGGAACCAACTGGGGAAGCGTTCCCGATGATCCGAAAAAATGTGCCAGGGAACTCGCCCACAGCAATCAGGAGATGGATTGCCAGACCTGCCACACCGCGTGGGCCACCAGTTGTTTCGGCTGCCACATCCCGATGGAGGCCAACGTCAAAATGGCGGCTAACAAGTTTGAAGGAACCACCACCCGGAATTTCAGCTCCTACAATCCGCAGGTGGTCCGCGACGATGTATTCATGTTAGGCAGGGACAGCACGGTCAAAGGAAAGCGCCTGGCTGTGTTGCGCTCGTCCAGCGCCATGTTGGTCGGCTCCCAAGGAGTGAACCGCGAACAATTCTACAGCCAGCAGCAAACCGTCTCCGCCGAGGGATATTCGGGCCAGGCCTTCAACCCGCATTTCGCGCACACCACCAGCGGCGTCGGCACCACGAAGAACTGCACGGACTGCCACGTCTCACAAGCCAATGACAACAACGCGATCATGACCCAGCTCCTCGGCTTCGGCACGGGTACGGTCAACTTCTTCGGCAGGTACAGCTATGTCGGCACCGATGACCACGGGCTGTCCGGTGTCGCGTGGACCGAACGCACCGAACCGCAGGCCGCGATCGGCAGCCACCTCCACCGGCTCGCCTATCCGGACAACTACAAGCAGCACCTTGCGAACCACTCGATCCTGAAAACAGCCTATGAACATCACGCCAAAGGCGGCGTGCTCGATTTGCAGATGCGCGGGGAATACCTCTACGCCGCTCTCGGGAAAAACGGTTTCGGAGTCTTCGACGTCGCGGACATCGATAACAAGAATTTCTCAGAGCACATTACCACCTCGCCGGTCTCACCCTTCGGCCAGGACACGTTCATCAAAACCGCCAACGCCACCTCCGTGGCCCTGCCGAGCACCCTGATCAACGATCCCAACCGCAACCGCTTGCCGCAGAACGAGGAGCGCCCCATCGCCTCCTATCATGGTTATGCCTTCGTGACCGATCTCGAGGAAGGCCTGATCGTGGTGGACGTGGCCACGCTGTTGGATGGCAATCCGGCTAACAATTTCATCAAACGCGCCGCCACCTTCAATCCCGGCGGCATGCTCAACGGCGCGCGCCATGCCTGGATGGCCGGACAGTGGCTCTATATCACAACCTCCCACGGACTTGCCGTGGTCGATGCATCGAACCCGAAGTCCCCGGTCTTCGCAGGCGGATACACAGGCCCCGCCCTGCATGGTGCCAAGCAATCCACCTTGCAGTGGAATTACTGCTTCGTCACCGATGCGGATGGCGTGAAAGTCTTCGACGTTTCCAATCCCGCAAAACCCGTGCCGGTTTCGGGCGCGTCCGTTTCGTTAGGTCATGCCGGCGGCCTTTATGTCGCCCGCACCTATCTGTATGTAGCAGATGGCTCAGCGGGTCTTGCGATCATCGATGTGAAGAACCCCGGAAAACCCCGCGTCCTCAGCCATTTCACCGCCAACGGACAACTCAACGATGCGCGTGACGTGCAGATCGGATCAGTGAGCGCCTCGATGTATGCGATCGTCGCCGACGGCCGCAACGGCATGCGTGTCCTGCAGATGATCTCGCCGGAGAACGTGCCCGGCCACATGGGATTCTCGCCCAAGCCCGAGCCGAAACTCATCGCCACCTATCCGACCGAAGGTGCGGCCGTCACCATCTCCCGCGGTCTCGACCGCGACCGTGTCGTCGATGAGAGCGGCAACCAGACCGTCGTCTTCGGACGCCGTGGCTCCGGCCCGCTCAGCCTCGATGAAATGAAAGCCTTTTATCGAAAATCGTTAGATGGCTCGGTTTACAAGGTCGCCGACGTGAAACACGGCAAGGACGGCACGCTCTTCGATGCCTTCAACAACACCCTGGTCCCCTCGCTTCGTTTCACCACGCCGAAATCCGCGGAACCGGATGAACCCGCGCCCTATCGGGGCCGCTTGAGACAACGCAGGGAGCCCGAGGGACTGCGGCACTGAAGGACCACTATCGTGGCTGTGGCGTCCCGCCGCAGTCCGTCGAAGGAGCGTCCGTGGACAGACGCAGCGTCAGCAAAAACGGCCCGCTCCGACTCTTCTTCTAAAACGGCACATCCCCTGCCAGTTCCCGCGCTTCTTGCCCTGCCCGCTCCGCATCGGCCTGCAAGCCAACGATCTCCTGCTCCAACTCCTCCCGCTGCGCAGCGGCGATCCGGTCGATGATTTGCTCGTTCTGTTCCACCTCGCGGAAGATTTCCATCCCTTACGGGACAGTTGTATCAAAGGAGGGAGATCGAATTAAGATTCACGGTTCGACAACTCGCTGGAGCGGATTTGGCCTCCACGATATTTCGGGCATTGCATGATCATGGGTCGAGGAGGTCAAAACGAGCAAGCCTGTGAGCATCCAGAGACTGTAGCGCAAGCCCACCGTAAGCATCAGGTTCCTTTCTAATGCAAACTTGATGAATCGATTCCACGACTCCATCGCAAGTGTTTAACAGCCAATGCTCTAATGCATTTTTTTGGGCTTGTTCTGATCCGCCCCGTTCGGCGACTACTACGGGCTCTTCAAACTGCGCCATGGCTTCCCTACCCGGCACTCGAAATATGCGCCAACCGAACTCTGCTAATTTTTGATCCCGCTCCCGATCATTCTTCTCATCGTGCCATACCTTACCGTCGAGTTCGAGACCAACACGGTGGAAGGGATTCGCAAAATCCACAAAGTAGTGAAACAGAGGAAACTGGGGATACATCGGCACGCCCCGAGATCGAATCGAATGCCACGCCTGCTTCTCAATCGGAGTGAACTCTAATGCCCAATCCACGAAGTATGGGTCGATCTGTCCCAAGGGATTCGATTCGGAGGTTTCCCAAATCTCAGGCATCTTCTCCATGTATATTTGGCGGAGCAGTCCCCACTTGTCGGTGATCGCGGATACGCTTTGCATTCGCTCCTTAAACTGATTCACCCGCGGGCTGGCGGCCAAATGTTTCCGGACTTTTTGAGCGTCGATTGACATGATTTTAATCCGTTTTAAACCAGATTGAGTCTGGCCTGGGGTTGGGCGATTCTAGCTGCGAGGTCGATCTTAGACTTGAATTCTTCCATGGCCGCCCTTGGGCAGTGTTCCAACAACAGGATTACATCGGACATCTGGCGGAGGGTAAGGCACTCCTTGGCGGGACTGAAATAGACGACGACTTTCTTGCCCCGCTCCAAGAGGTTGAGGATGTTGTTGAGGGTGCCCTTGCTCACGCCGTCCCAGAGCATGAAGCCATAATCGGCCTCCTCGGCCATCGCGAGGTCCTTGGCGGTGTGATAGAAGAAATCCTTCTTCTTCGATTTCGGAATGATCGTCCGGGTTTTCCAGTTTCCGAGGTTGTTGCGCGGAGAGGAGCCCGAGTGGAAGACGGTGATCTTTTGAAAGCCTCGTTCCGCGAACCAGCGTTGGGCGGCTTTGTCGGCTCCGTTAGCATCGCCGAGGAAAACGCCGAGCCCGGAGTCAAGAATGGCCTGGAGCCGCGCGCAAACCACGTCGTTCAAACGTGAAACGTCCCGGGATCCTCCTATGAAAACGGTATTCATCGGTTGCTGCGTGTCCTTGTGAGTGTAACGGCCACGAGGGATTTCGCACGCCCGTTTTCGAGAATCTCGCGGGCCGCTTCGGCGAGGGTGGCACCGGAGCGGAAGAGATCGTCGAGCAACAGGACATCCAAGCCCTCCAGCAATTGGGGGATGGCTCGGAAGGCTCCATGAAGAAGTTTCTCGCGCTGTGCGAGATCGAAGACGGATTTCAATTCCTCGGTCTGGCGGACTTTCACCAGTGCATCGGGCAGGAATTCGCAGGACAGGCGATTCGC
>CANBTO010000048.1 GCA_947372405.1 Verrucomicrobiaceae bacterium | reverse complement strand
GCTGTGAGGATGGATTCTGTGTGACGAAGTGAAACCTTTTAAGGAAACGGAACATGAACACGCTGGAACTCGGATTGCGCGGAGCGGGGTTGATTCTATCAGGATTGGTGGTCGCCAATTTCGTTGCCGCCAGGCGCTGGAAGTATGCTGAAAACCTCGCGGCCTCCGAGGTGATGGTCCGACAGATCTTTTACGTGCACTGCGCCTACATTGTGGCGATCATCGCGGCGCTGGCGGTGTTGTGTCTGGGGTGGCCGCGCTTGCTGTTAGAGGATGGGACGGGCCGGGTGCTTTGCGGGTTTTTCGGACTCTTCTGGGCCAGCCGGGTGGTGGTGCAGTTGACTTATTACGACAAGGAGGTGCGTCGCCGGGATCGGGGATGGGATGTGTTCTTTCTGGGTGTTTTTGCCGTTCTCGGCGCGGTATTCACTCTGGCTGCATGTTTCCAATGAGAGAGCTGTTACATATCGGACTGATGATCGGCGGATGGTCGCTTGTCGTGCTGTGCATCGCGAGTTTCTGGATTCCGAAGGCGCTTGGGTGGCGGGAAAAGCTGGCGGGATTGACGCCGTTGATGCGTGAGTTGTGGTGGACGTATTCGATCTACGTATGGAGCAGCCATGTGTTCTTCGCGGTGCTGGCACTGGGATTTGGCGACTGGTTGACGGGCGGCAGCGGTGCGGCGATGGCGATGTGCGCGTTCATGTTGTTGTGGTGGTCCGTGCGGCTGTGGCTGCAGTTTTTCGGATTTGATCTGAGGGAAATCGAACGGACTCCGGCCAACCGTGTGGCCAAACATCTCTTGACGCTTCTTTTCACGGGATTGGTCATTCTCTATACGAGCCTGCTGTGTTGGAATGCCGGATGGTTTGGGGAAGGAGGGCTGCCATGATCTGGGCCGTTCCATTGCTGGTGATCGTGGGTATTGCCGCAGGACGGGTTCTGGCAAATGTGAGATCGCGGTGGGTGAAACGTCTCGCTGGCTGGCTTGTGCTTGCGGTGGTCGTGGCCGGTGCGGATTCCGTGCTGACAGGCTGCGATGCGGTGGTTCGGATGGTGGGAATCTGCTGCGTTCTTCTGGGTGGGATGAAAGGTCTGGTGTATGCGGAATGGGCGGGAGCGGAACGGTTGTCGGTTGTGCGTTATGGTGTTTTCTCTCTCATGTGGTTCGGAATGGATCCGGCGGGTCTTCTAACAAGACGCCGCGGGCTCAGCTGGAAGGACGATGTGCGTCTGGGATTGGGGCTGATGCTGGTCGGAACGTTGGGTGCGTGGCTGGTTTGGGCGATGGAATGGCGTCAGATCCTGATCATGTTCGCGCCGATGAGCATTGGGTTTCACTTCGGGGCGTTGCGAGTGCTCAAGGGAGGATTGCGGGCCGCAGGTTTTCCGGTGAGAACCTTGTTTCCCAATGTGCTTGAAACCCAAGGCATCGGAGACTTCTGGAGCCGACGTTGGAACGTGGGATATTCGCAGATGATGCAGCGCCTCGTCGGCCGGCCTGTGACAGCGGTGTTGGGCGCGGATGCCGGCACGCTGGCGGTCTTCGTCGCCTCAGGATTGCTGCATGAACTTGCCATCACGTTTCCCGTGCGCGCCGGCTTCGGCCTACCGACCATGTATTTCACCCTGCACGGAGTTCTGACATTGCTGGAGAAAAGATGGGGAAGACCCATTGGAAAAGTCCCGGCGTTGCTCGCGGTGGTTGTGCCATTGGGCATGCTCTTCCCCAATACCTTTCAAAGCGAGGTGATCGCCCGCTGCCTTGGCGTGTTTGATGTTCTGAAACACGCCTTCACCTGAGCGTGGGAAACCTACGGCTTGCAAAATTTGTCGGCCAGTTCCTCGGCCTTTTCATTTCCGTCTTTCGCGGGAATGTGCCCGACGACTTCTGACTTTTCGTGATCCAGTTTGATGATGATGAAGGTTTCGACGGGCGTTTGTTTCTCGTCTTCCTTGCTGGATGTCATGCGGTAGATGATGGCATAAGGCGCGAAACCGTCGGCTTTCCGGAATCCACGCCACTGGACGACATCATTGGTTTTTGCCGGGAACTGGCCGGGGCAGGCGCTCAGAGTGGACTGCATCAGGTCGGTTTTCTTGCCATTGAAGCTCAGATTGATCCAACTCCGAAGATCACCGCCTTCGTGGATGATTTGGTAGCCGCCGAGGCCGGGGCAGAGGTGCCTGAAATGGTCGATTTCGGGATCTTTCTCGCGTGACGAATCCTCGAGGATCTTCACCTTTTTCGGATCGGTGGTGGTGAACTCCGAGGCGGGCTTCGGCTCGGCGGCGAAGGCCGTGACCATGGTCAGTGCCGAGATGAAGGCGAACCGGGCGATTGAAATGCACATGGTGATGCAAGCTAGGAAACGGCCAGACGGGGCGTCGAGCATTTTGAACGGGATGGTGGACCCGTGGTCGAGCATCCGCGTTCGAGGCTTGATTTCTCCTGCCATGGCCGGTTTTCTGCTTGGGTAATGCAAATCCTTCCAACCATGTCCTCTCCATCCACCCGCCGCCGTCCGGTTTTCCGGAGTCTCGTCATCTCCGCAGTTCTCGCCGCCGGAATTTCCAACAGCCACGCCGCGGTGAAACTGCTGACGGGTGATGCGAACAACCATGTTTACAACAGCGACGCTTATCTTCAGGACGTCTCGGCCGATGGCGACTACGTGCTGTTCAGCACAACTCCGCCGGCTGCGATTTATCCACCTGCGGCGGGAATCACCAAGGGGGGGCTGTATCTGCGACGGATTTCCACCAACAAGCTGACGTATGTGGATGATCCCTCGGTGCCCGGTGCCGGCAGCGCAACGGTCAGTGACGACGGCCGCTATATCACATTCATTGATACCAACCGTTTCATCTACTGGCGCGATGTGAAATCGGACGTCACCCGGCTCATCACTCCCGCCGCGGACGGGGCATCGGGACGCCCGCTCATCAGTGGCGACGGGCGCTATGTGGCCTATTGCAGCTACGCCCGCAACATCGTCTCCAACGGTTCAAAGCTCCAGGCAACAGGCCGCGCGGGCATCTACCTGTATGACAGCGTGAAGAAGACCACGGCGGTGGTTTCACTCACGCAATCCGGCAAGGCGCTCGATACCGGCGTCGGCTCTGTGGCAGGCGCCGCCGCCGTGACCAACGAATTCGATTTCAGTGCGGACGGAAAATACATCGTTTTCACTTCGGACGCTACCAACGTGCATCCCGACCGGACGAGCGCATATCCCGCGTCGTTGGTGTGCCTTTACCGGCGGAATCTGAGCACGGGAGCCGTGAATCTATTGAACAATACCAGCGGTGGCAAAGTGGCCGATGGTGGATTCTCCGCGCCTCGCGTCAGCGCCAACGGCAGCCGTGTGTGTTTCTTCGGCGCTTTCGTCGGCACGTTTGGTGGCGTCAAGTTGATCGACAGCGTGCCCAGCCAGTTTGGCTCCGATGTTTATGTGAAGGATGCCGTCACCGGCGCTCTCTGGTGGGCCAGCAAGACCACGGACAAAGGCGTTCCAGACGGCACGATGGGGCTGGTCAATGGCATCAGCGGCGACGGCAAGACCATCGCTTTCAGTTCCACGGGCACCAAGTTCGTGAAGGAGCCCACCGATGTCACCGTCAACGACGGCACCTTCGATATCTTCCGTGCGGATCTCCAGAGCGGAGGTAAGGTGAGCACGACGCTGGTGACGAAATCGCCGAAGAACATCAGCAACGTGGACGTGGTCAGCGGGCCGTTCATTCCGAGCGACGGCAGTTACGTGGCGTTCTGCACCTATCAGGGGAAGGCCATGCTCGGCACCGGGACTGACGACAGCCCCACGCAGGGTTTCAGCGTGAGTGCCCCTGGATCCACAGCTCCGGAAATTGTCGTCCAGCAACCAGCAGGCACGAGTCTAGCGGATGGCAGCGCGAAGAAGAACTTCGGCACCGTGGCCGTGGGTAAAAGCGGTTCCGCTGTCACCTTCACCATCAAGAACACCGGCAAGGCAAACCTCACGGGGCTGGCGCTCTCCCTCACGGGAAATCAGAAGAGCGATTTCCTCGCGTCAGTGCTGGGGAAAGCCTCGCTCGCTCCGGGAACCGCCACCACCTTCAAGGTGACGTTCAAGCCCACGGCCAAAGGCATCCGAAACGCCGCGATCCATATCAAGAGCAACGACGCCAACGAAAACCCGTTTGACATCAACCTGACCGGCACTGGTGGCGCGCCCTGATGTCTATCAGTTCCGCGGATTCCACCTGCCGTTGTTATCCTCGGGCCCGAACCAGCCGAGGTTCCATTTTTCCGAGTCGCCGCCGTGTGGGTTCACGCCACCTTGCGAGGCGTTTTTCGACTCCTCGGTCACGCTACCATCGCACCAGACGACGAGCGCCTTGCCCGCCGCGCGGAAATGCACGCTGGGAGACGGACGCGAACCCGATGGTCCCGAGCCGAAGTCCCAGAACGGCGGTTCGCAGAAGGGATACTCCTGAAGGCCGGACGAGACCGCGTAAGCGGTGGTGGTGAACATCACAGTTCTAACGGGATCGGTCACGTTCGCGGCACGTTGCGAGATTCGTATTTTGGTGGTCTTGTCGAACATGCCGCCGGGCAAGCCGCCGATGTAGGCGGCGTTGTAACCATAACCTCCGCTGCCGTTTTCGAAACTGGCTGAGCCCTCGACCATCGCGCGGAAAAGGGGACAGGTGGTCACCTGCATGCTCTTGCCGAGATAAGGCGAGAGAAATCCCTGCGTCGGATCGAACGGACTGCCCTCGGATTTGCGGGCACCGTGCCAGCGGCGGTTGTTGGATTGGTCGTCAGCAGGGCAATAGACACCGTAGTCCGCAAGATAGCCCGAGTTGGCGATGGCCAGGGAACGGAGATTCGCCGAGCTTGCGACGATCCTCGCGCGGGTGATCATCACGCGGCTTCCCGAGTAGGCGAGTGCGGCGAGCGCCGCGACGATCACCACGACGATGAGCAACTCGATCAGGGTGAATCCCCGGTCGTTTCTGCTGGAATGATGACGGGCTGCGTTCATGAGCTAAGGGGTGGAATTCGAAGTGGTGGTCACCTTCACGCGCAAAAACCGGTGTGGACTTGAGGCGGTTGGAGCGGTGTCGCGCAAGGTCACCTTGCGCACCACGCCGATGCTCCGTATATTGTCGGCGGAGGTTTCGGAAATCACGGGAGAGTTTCCGTTCACGCCCTGCAGCGGAGCGCCGCCGGTGCTGCTGGCGATCGTTGTCCAATCGTTTGGCGCCATGGTGGAGGATGTCTGCACTTCGTAAACGAGATCCGCCAGCCGTTCGTCGCGCACGAAGCTGAGCACGGCGTGGCCGCCCACCTGGGTGATGCCGGGCGGGTTGGCATCCGGTTTCCATGGCAGGGTGTCGAAGGCATATTCTAACAAATTGGGGATGCCGTCGCCATCGGGATCCGCGTCCGGCCCGCGATCCTGCGCGTTGAGATTGGCGAGTTGCGGCCAGTCCGCGAAGGTCATTTCGGTGGAGATGGCACCGATGGCTTCGAGGTCGAATCCGCCTGAGCCAAAAGTTTTCCATGCATCGTAGATCGGGCGACCCGCCTGATCCTTGAAGGCTCCGTTGCCGGGAATGTCCACGAGGCGGATGTGGGTGATTTGTTGCAGTCCCACGGACGAGAGGTCAAAGGGGGTGCCCCAAGAATTCCCATAGGCGTTGAGGTGTTTGCCCGCGAGATTGTTGATGTTCGTCGGATCGAGCGATCCATAAGGGCCGACCGCTGACGGAGTGAGCGAGGTGGCGGGGATTTTGACGAAGTTCACGCCGCCGTCCGAAACCCACACGTAGGCGAGCTCGCCGAAAATCCCGCCAACACCCGCGCCGCCCTGGTTGGTCGTGGTGAGGTGGCCGTTTTCGAAAACGACGAAGTCCGCTCCTGATAGATTCCGGATCGGCTTGGCGAACGCGAGCGTGATGGTCCCTGGTGGACTGCCACCGGAGATGGCTGTGGAGGTCATGTCCCCGAGCGACACGACGTCGAAATTGTCGCCGGTGACCGGGCCCAGCGCGAGCGAGGAATCGGAATATGCCAATGCGATGCTCTCCGACGGTTGATAGCTGGTGATCGAATCCGCCCACGCGAAGAACACCGGGTTCACATAGTTGTCCGGGTTTTCGTAAATGGGATCGCCGTTTTCGTCGCTGCCGGCCCACAGGCGCGCCATGCCGGTCCCGTCAGGCCCCACGAAGCCCGGAACGGGCGAGTCGTAAGGATTGACTGGATCGTTCAGCGCGGCGGAGTAAGGCCCGGCTGTTAGAGTAAGCGCCAGCGCGGCGGAGATCACCGCCACGCTGAGGGTTTTGACCGGGATGTTCATGGCGGATCAGCGGTTCCTGCGGATCAGCAGGCCGAGGCTGGCGATGGAGACGAGCAGCGATGATGGCTCCGGCACCGCGAGAAGGTTGTCCATCGCGAAGTAGGCCGGTGTTTTCATGGCGGAGCCGCTGCCATCGGACGAACTCATCGTGAAGCGAAGCTCGTCCGCGGAGCCGAGCGATGTGAAGTCCACGTAAGTCCAGTCCTTCACGATGTAGTCGAGCGAGTTGTCCGCGAAGC
This sequence comes from Verrucomicrobiaceae bacterium, assembly GCA_947372405.1. The sequence goes on along the minus strand of CANBTO010000048.1, from coordinate 9,175 downwards.
GGTAGTCTGCCAAATAGAAATCCATGGTGGATCCGGTGGGGATGCCGCCGGAGTATCCGGTGACAGTGAGTTTGAACCAATCCGCGTCGTTGCCGGACGGGCCGCCGAATTTCTTGCCGAATCCGCCGTTGAGCATTTCGAGGGCGGCGTAGGTGGTGTTGGTGAAGTCAGCGCCTTTTCCCGCGAGGTCGATGAGTCCGGAGAAGTTGACGACGGTCGTGTTCGTGGACGCGTACGTTTCGTAGTAGCCGACGGCGTAGTTCGACGATCCGCGAGCGCCGGAGCCGGTATAGGCACTGTATTGGTTGAGGTAGCCGGGGGTGGAGGTGTCCGTGCGGTTGGAGACGGCGAAACCCGACCACGAATCGTAGTCCGCGGTATAGTCGTTTCGAAACCCGACGCCCTCGATGTTTTTCGATTGGGTATAGACGGTCTCTCCGAAAGGGCCGGGGCCTGGCGTTCCGGACAGGTCCGAGCCGTTCCAGTAGCTTTCCGCAGACAGCGGGACGCTTTCGAAGGTGACCACCGCGGCAGGGGACGGGTGGGCAAGCAGGATGACGATGCCCGTATGGGACACCCCGATCAGTTTTTGTTTCATGGTTCTCTTCAGTGTTTGTGGGTTGAAGAGAGGCGGCGGGAAAATCCCGGCACGCCATCTCTCGCCGGATCCCCTTTCGCGGAGGATCATGTGGACCCCGCTTCACCGGATGAACCGGCTGGCGGGTGACGAGCAACGAAGGTGCAAGTATTCGGACTTCCGGTTATCGCTCCTCCCGCCTTCACCGTTTGTTTTCGAAACGATTGGACTGATGGGAATTGCAACCGGTCACCGCAGCGCGACTGTTCCGGATTTTCACCGGATTCCATGACGCCTTCGTGGTAGGTCGGCCGGAAGCTCGCCAATCCGCGGTGCCGGAACAAGGCGAAACTGGACGGGGCGGCCCGAATCAGACCCGATGCGAAGAAGATCATGGATCATGCGGAAGAGGTCGGAATCGGAGGCTGGGCCAGCTTGCCGCTTGACGAGGGCGGCTGGCGGGTTTTCCCTCCGCCGCATGTTCCGCGAGGTCCTCAAGTCCAAACTCCACCGTGCCATGATCACGGAGGCGGATGTCGAATACGAAGGCAGCATCGAGATCCCCTCGGATCTGATGGCCGGGGCGGATTTGTGGGCCGGGGAAAAGGTGCTGGTGGCCTCGATCACCACCGGGGCGCGGCTGGAAACCTACGTGCTCGAAGGCAAGCCGGGCACCGGCAAGATCCTGATCAACGGCGGCGCCGCCCATCTCATCAAGGCCGGGGAGCGCGTGACGATCATGGCGTTCGGCGTTTCGGAAACGGAAGTGACTCCGAAGGTGCTGTTGCTCGACGAAAAGAACCACGTCGTGCGCGTGGGGCCGTGACGAGAGGGGGAGAGTGGGAGATGGGGGGAGGGTGCGAATCCGGCATTAATTCGGATACATTTCGGCCGGATCAACGCATGTCGGGCAGCGAGGATAGAAGAGTCTGCCAGTCTTTGTCGGAAACATGGACACGAGGATGGACACGAGCATGTGAACGCGAAGTGGGACCATAGACGTAAACGCGGAACGAGGATGATGAAATTGAATTGCCTTCGAAGATCGTGAAATAGCCGCGAGGTTGGACTGCACCCACGGTGTCCGAATCGATCGGAGGCCAGGCATGCTCTCGAATCCACGAACGGAGTTTTGCGAGGTCTTCCGGTAGATCGACAATATGTGTGTCGAAGTTGCCCATACCGGAGCCGCGGGTGGCGACCTCGATGAGTGGCGTCCTTTGAAGCTGTGTTTCCCTCGATTTCAGATTCCCATTCGAGGTCATTGTGGCGCAGGAGCCGGCAAGTATGGCGAATGTGGCGGCAAAACACATGGCGTGGTGACTCGAGTGCATCATGATGCGACTGATTTGATGAGCCTCCTTGCTCACGGCGCACTCACGACCTTGAGACGGACTGAGATCTTGCCGCCGTTGGCGAGGGTTCTCCCGATTTTTACCTGCACCCTGTCCACGCCGGGGTTGGTGGCGTAGAAATTGTCGGCTTGGTTGATGACGATGTCCGGCCCTGCGACGGCATCGGTCCAGTCTTTCAGGTCCCTGCTGTATTGCACCACGATGGTGGTGTTGGGATCGGTGTTGGCGACATCGCTGCGGCGGTAGCTGAAGATGAAAAAGTCGGGATCGCTGGTGTTGTCGAAGGTTGGCAGCAGGGCGTTGGCGTTGGCGTCCTTGCTGGTCGCGCCGAACAACCATGCGAGACCGTTGCCCACCCCGTCGCCGTTGGTGTCGGCATCGAAAGCTGCCGTGCCGGCCCAGGCTAGATATGGATTGCCATAGGCAATGGCGAATGCCGTCGCGCTGGAGCTTGCCGCATCGAAGTTGCCGTCGGCAGAGAGGGCCACGGTGGCGGTATAAGTGCCCGCGTCAGTCGGCCGGGTAACGCTCGGACCATACGTCGTTCCGCCCGTGCCTGTGTAGCTCCACGTTGGCGCGCCGGTGTCGCCAGTCGGGCTGGTGCTGTAGGAAATTGGCCCTTGCGCAGAACCATTGTAAGTATAACTGCCAACCGTGACCGCCACGGTTGGGATCGCCTTGGCAATGGCGAATGCTGTCGCGCTGGAGCTCGCCGTGCTAAAGTTGCTGTCTGTGGCGAGGGCCACCGTGGCGGTATAAGTGCCCGCGTCAGTCGGCCGGGTAACGCTCGGACCATACGTCGTTCCGCCCGTGCCTGTGTAGCTCCACGTTGGCGCGCCGGTGTCGCCAGTCGGGCTGGTGCTGTAGGTGGTTGGTCCTTGCGCCGAGCCATTGTAAGTATAACTGCCCACCGTGACCGTCACGGTTGGAGTCGCCTTGGAAATGGCGAATGCCGTCGCGCTGGAACTCGCCGCATCGAAGTTGCCGTCGGCAGAGAGGGCCACCGTGGCGGTATAAGTGCCAGCGCCCGTCGGCCGGGTCGCGCTCGGACCATACGTCGTCCCGCCCGTTCCGGCATAGCTCCACGTCGGAGTTCCGGTATCACCGGTCGGGCTGGTGGTGTAGGCGGTCGGTCCTTGCGCCGAGCCATTGTAAGTATAACTGCCGATTGTCACCGTCACGGTTGGAGTCGCCTTGGCAATGACGAATGCCGTCGCGCTGGAGCTTGCCGTATTAAAGTTGCTGTCGGTGGCGAGGGCCACCGTGGCGGTATAAGTGCCAGCGTCCGTCGGCCGGACCGAGCTCGGGCCATACGTCGTTCCGCCCGTGCCTGCGTAGCTCCACGTCGGCGCACCGGTGTCGCCGGTCGGGCTGGTGCTGTAGGAAGTCGGCCCTTGCGTCGAACCATTGTAACTATAACTGCCTACCGTCACCGTCACGGTTGGAGTCGCCTTGCTCACTGTGCTGGAGATCGTCGCGATGGTCTTGGGTGCTGCGCCGCCGCCGGAAACCGAGATGTTTCCCGAATAGGGAGAACCGGCCACGCTCACATTGGCCGCCAGACGCACAAACACATCGGTGCTGGATAGCGCGCCCCCGGTGTAAGGGATGAGCAAGGTCGTGGTGTAAGTGCCGCCGACGCTGGTGGAATACTCAAATCCAGCAAGCGCTGCGACGGTCAAATTGCCGGAAGCTGGAGTCAAATTGCTGCCTGAAACACTGAAGCGGGTCGGGGTAGGCGAGGGTAGGCCGTAGGTGGTGTTCACTGCGACGATCGGAGCACCTGTGAGGGTAAGGGCAGGGGCATCGACAAGATAACCGTTGGAATCCAGGGCGACGGGACCTCCACCTGGCTTGGAGATGAGGGAGAGTTGGGCGTTGGAAAGGCCGGTGTTGCCGGTGCCGAAGCGAAGCGAAGAACCTGCAACGAAGGTGCCGGTGATGTTCAGAGTGCCGGTCCAAGTCCCGTTGCTGTTGGCGAAGGCCAGGGTGGCTCCCGTGCCAAGATTGATGGTGGCGGTGTTGGTGATGTTGAGAGTTCCGGCAGTCTCTGTGCATCCCGACCCCACGGAAAGAGTGGCATTGTCGATGGAAACTGCGGTGGTGTCGGTTAGAACGTTGCTCGCACTCAAGGCCAGCGTGCCGGCATTGACGGTGGTGGGTCCGGTATAGGTGTTGGCACCGGCGAGGGTCATTGTGCCGGGCCCGGACTTGACGAGGGAGCCGTTATTGAGGGGGGAGCCCCAGTTCGCCAGCACCGCTGTGACGTTCAAGTCGCTGCCGCTGACCGCATCCGCCACATTAAAGATCGTCCCGCCCGTGCTGAGTCCTATTTGCGAGAATGTGCCCGTGCTGCCGATCGTGGATACAGCAGTGCCGTCGCTGGTGACCGTTCCAGTGAGGGCAAATGATGGGAAGGCCGTGCTGCCGCCGCCGAAGGAACTGAGCGAGCCACCATTGAGCTGCACCGGCCCGAGGGCGTTGAACTGGTTGCTGGTGTTTCTGATGGTGCCGGCGTTGTTGACCAGCGTGACAAGCGGTGCGGAACCGCCGTTGCCCATCACGTCGCTCGAGGCGAAGTTCAGTGTGCCTGTGCTGCCCACCGTAATCAGCCGCGCCGCAGTCTGCGGATTGCCGAGAGGACTCACGGTCGGATTGGAAACAACGGAGACAAGGTTTGGCGATAGGGTGCCGTCGCTGATCGTCAGGTTGCCTGAGAAGGAGCTCGCGCCGCTGAGGGTGAGAGTGCCAACGCCGCTCTTGGTGAGCGTGCCTGCTTGGGAAGTGGCATTTTGAAGCACCTGCCCAACGGTGATGTCCTTGGTTGTGGGCACATTGAAATTCGCACCGTTGGCGGTGAGGTAGGCGTTGGTGAAGGTTCCAGCGGGCATGTAGCTGGCGCTGGCCGCCGTTGGGGAAAGGAACCCGGTCGCGCCTGAATCAAAGGTGATCGTTGCTGAGGAGTTAGTCCCTCTAGCGGTAGGGAAGGCACCCAGCGTGACCTGTGCCGTGCCGCCGATGGTGATGAAGGACGAGTTGGCATTCGGAACGGTCGTAGCGCCGCCGGCAGAGATCGAGGCAATGGTCGTTGCCGTGAAGGTGCCACCGGTCAAGTTGAGGTTGGCTATGATCGGCCCCGTGGAGGCTGTGTTTGCTGCTTGTCCGCCGAGACCCAAGGTGGTGATCATCGCCGTCCCTCCGGTCTGATTGAAAGTGCTGGTGGTATTATACTGTGCCGAGAAATCGTAACGACCAATACGCAGGGTAGATGCTGTTAGGGTGCCGGAGCCACTCACGTTGATGGTCGAAACACTTGGGCTGGCCGCGCTCGTGCCGGAGTTGGTGCCCATGATGATACTCACCGGGGTGGTTGATCCGATCGCTCCGCCGCTGAGATTGTAATTCGAGGTGCTGGTGCCGTTGCCCATGATCAACCCATTGCCGCCCACCGCGCTGATGGTGCCCGAGGAATGATTCACCGTCGCGTTTCCGTTCGCCGCGCCGACGACGAAATCCGTGCCGACGGCGTAGCTCGAGTTATGTTGCAAGTTGAGTATTGCCGTCCCACTGGTATTGATCAAGTAACCGCTGGTGGTAGCTACGGTGCGGTTTCCAGAGAGTGTCAGCGTGCCATTGCTGACTGTGGTTGATCCCGTGTAGGTATTCACACCGGAGAGGGTCAAGGTGGTTCCGGCACCCAGCTTGTTAATCCCGCCAGTGCCGCCCAATGCGGTGCTGAAATCGGCGTCAGAAAGGACCGTAATGCTGCGGGCGGCCGAGCCGGTCGTGGAGGTGGTGGCGGTGGTAAATGTCAACTTGCCGTTGTTGGTCGTGTCGCCCAACGTGAAGTTGCCGTTCATCACAATCCTGTTAGTGACCGTCCTGGCGGTGGGGCTGTCGGAGGACAAAACCCCACCCGTGTTCAGCGTGATGTCGCCACCACCGAGATTCGCGGGCGTTGCCGTCCCGATCTGGAACGAGCCGGTGACATTAATCGCACCGCCAGTGGCAATGGCGGTGCTGCCAAAGAGCAGTGTGCCGCTATTGACCGTCATGCCGCCGCTTTTGATGCCGCCCGTGAGGTTCAGCGTGCCGCCGGTGACCGTGGTCAAACCGCTGTAGGTGCTGGGGCCGGAGAGGATCAGTGTGCCGGTGCCCAGCTTGGTCACGCCGCGAGCGCCGCCGTAGGTGCCGGTGGTATCGGCGATCACATTGCCGAGGGTGAATGAACCGACGGCGTTGGAGGTGTCAAAGCCCAAGGTCGAGCCCGAATTCATGCCGTTGGAAAGACCGGGGCTGGCAGCGAGGTTGGTCAGAAGGGTGGTGACGTCGCCAGTCGTGAACTCACCCGACCCGCCGACGTTGAAGGCTAGTGCGCCGCCGGGTTGGACGTTGAGGTTGGCAGACGTCCAACTGCCGGTCGTCGAGTTATAGAGCGAAGCCCTCGTGCCGAATTGCAGCGTGCCCGCGAATACGCGAATCGGGCCGGTGTTGGAATTGGTTCCGCTGAGAGTCAGAATTCCGGCACCATTCTTAATGATGCCCAGCGTGGTGCCCACGTCGGCGATGTTGCCGGAGTAGGTCTGGTTGGTGCCGTTGTTGAGTTCCAGGCCGACGTTGCCAGCATAAGTCACGGTGCTGCCGGACTGGCCACCGAGCCCGGCAAGGAGGCCGCCGATGGTGCCATTGCCACTGGTGCCGGTGGTCCACTGGCCGGCGCTACCGACGCTGACGCCAAGAATCGCTCCGGTTTGGACCGCCACGACACCGGTGGCGGGCATTGAGACGAGGCTGGGGAAACGTAGCGTGCCCGCGCTGATGGTGGTGCCGCCGTTGTAGGTGTTGGTTCCGCTGATCGACAATCGGCCGACACCCGTTTTGACGAGTCCGGCGGTGCCTGTGCTGTTGGTGAGATTTCCTGTGATGATGGATCCGTTGCCGATCCTTTGTGCTGTGGTTGTTCCATTCGCTCCGTCGATCTGATCCACCGCGATCGTACGGGTCGCACCGTTGAAGTTGATCGGGTTTGCAAATGTAAGTGTGGAGTTGCGAGTGCTGTTAGCCTGAGCGGTGGATGCGCCAAGGATCAAAGTTGTCGGTTGGAAGGTGGCGGTGCCCCAGGTGATCTGAGCGCCGGCGTTGCCGAGGTTCACGGTCGATGAATCGCCGTTTTCACCGAATCCACTCGCGCCACCTGTTAGCTGGACCTGTCCGGCAGCGGTGCCCAGCGCCCGCGTGAAGGCGGTGTTGAAATAATCCTCGATGACGCCACCGTTCAGAACGACGTTGGATGCGGCGGGGATGTTGTTTGCGTGCCGCATGACGCCACTGCTGACCGTGGTGGCACCGGAGTAGCTGTGAGCCGGGGCGCTGCCCGCACCGAGCAGCAGGAGGCCGGAGCCGTTCATGGTGATGCCGCCCGTTCCACTGACGATTCCGGCGGTGGCACCCGCAAATGTGGTGGTGCCTGTGCCTGCGACGGTCAGCGTGTTGCTGCCGAGACCGATGGCGGTGTTCAGGGTGAGCGCGCTGGCACTGTTGTTCGTCCATGTCTGCGCCGCTCCGAGTGTTAGAGGGCTCGCGAACGTGACGATGGCTGCGGCCGAATTGATGGTGAGGCCCCCATTGATGGTCAGGGCCTGTGCCGCAGTGCCAAGGGTGTAGGTGCCGGTGAACTGGTTGAACGTGATGGCATTTACCGTTGTCGGGCTTGCGAGTGTGACCGCTCCGCCAGCAGTGGCGGCACCGCCGAAGGTGGCACTGGAGCCGGATGCCCAAGTCTGATTGGTCGTGCTGTCCCACCATTGGTTGGCGGTGAGCCATGCGCCGGCACCGTTGGTCTGGCTGGCGGTGGTGCCGTTTGCATCCCATGTCAGGTTGAGGATGAGTTCCACGGTGGTGGAAACGGTGGAGGTTTTGTTAGCGGAATCGGTGACCTTCAGCTTGATCGTGTTCAAGCCTTGGACCATTCCCCAAGTGCCGGTCAGGGTGGCGAAGTTGATGGCGGCCGGTGTGGCACCGGTGGCATCGCCGAAGATGCCGTCATTGTTCAGATCCCAATCATACGCGGTGAGAGTCGCTCCGTTGGATGGCAGTGAGGCGCTGCCGTCGAGCGTGAGTGTCTGGCCGATCAATACCTTGTAGGTGCCGGTCACGGCGAGCGGATTGGCCCGGACGACCGTGAGTGTCTGCGGCACGGATGTCGCGGCGTTGTAGTTGGAGTCTCCCGCTTGTGAGGCGGTGAGGGTGGTGGTGCCCACACCGACGACGGTGACCGTGTTTCCGGAAACGGTGGCGACGGAGGGATTGGAACTGGCATAGGAAACCGTTAGGCCGGAAGTGGCTGTGGCGCCGAGGGTGAAGGGCGCGGCGTTGTCCAACACGGGCGAGAGAGAAGCGAACGTGATCGTCTGCGAGGCCTTCGCGATCACCAACGAACCCGAGGCGCTGCCGGTATAGTTGGGATCGGTGATCGTGGCTGTCACGGCGTAGGTCCCTGCATTGGTAGGCACTGTGGCAAAACCTGCGTAGGTGACCGAGTTCGACAAACCGGACGGAGTGGTGCTAACGGTAATCGGCCTCAGCGATCCGTTATAGGTCTGCGCAAGGCCGCCGAGGCTGACCGCGGCGGTGGCCGGATTGACAGTTAGAGAAACACCCCGGGTGGTGTTGCCGTTGGCGTTGGTGGTGTTGGTGAATGTCAGCGTGTCGCCGTAGCTGTTAGCCGACAAGGTGTTCGCGGCACTGTTGATCGAGACTGTCACCGTGGCGTTGGCACCAGGTGCAAGTGTGCCGCTGGTGGGACTGAGGGTCAGCCAGTTCGCCGTCTTCGAGGCGGTCCAGTTGATCTGGGTGATGCCGGGGTTGGTGAGCGTGTAAGATTGCGAGGCTGGCGAAAAGGATCCGCCGTAAGCGCCGGAGAAGGTCAGACCGGTTGCAGGCGTCACCGAAATGGTGCCCGGGCCGGAGCCGAGCGACCACTGTGCATAGAGGGCAAGGTTGGCATCGGCCGAGTAAGTCGATCCGGGCGCGTAATAGGTGCCGCTGCCGTTGGAGGCCGTGTTCCACCCGGCGAAGGTATAGCCGGTTTTCACCAGATTGCCGCTGTTCGTGGCCAGGGTGAGGTTGACACCCGGGGCTTTGGCCTGGGTGAGCGGCGGAGTGCCGCCGGTGGGGTTGTTTCCTGCATAGGTGATGGCGAAGTCGGGAGAGCCGTTGACGGTGATCACCACGTCATCGGAGG
>CANBTO010000047.1 GCA_947372405.1 Verrucomicrobiaceae bacterium | reverse complement strand
TGGGAATAGTAATCCCACTGGCCGCCGGACAGCGCCTCAATATTCAGGGTTAGACCTTTCTCTGGAATCGCGCCTATCGGATAGACCACAAGCCTGAAAGAGGCGTTGCCTTCCTTGAGCGGCAGTTGCAGGTGGCCAAGGCCGTCACTCGCGATGAACAACTCATCTCCGCTGTCCTGAAGCGAGCCGTTGCCCTGCCCGTCGATTCCGGCCGGAGTGCCGTCCATCAGGTAGATTTCGACCCTTGCTGGCTGAGAGGTGACAAAGCGAAGCGGTTTGGACGCGGGATCCTGTTTCGAGCCGAGATATTGGTGGTAGATGGGAACTCCATAATAAGGATTGAGTTGGAATACTCCGGCCTGAATGACCGATGATGAAACTCCGTTGGCTGGTGCTTGGATTTCCACAGTGCTTTGACTGGTTTGGTCCTTGGCAGCGGCTTTCCAAGTGAATGTGAGCGTGCCTTCAGGTTCCTTTCCATCCGTGGGGCTGACCGCCACCATGCTGTATGAACCCGGGGGAATCTCCAACGGAAGTTCCGAGTTTCCCTGAGCCGCGCCAATCGTCGCACGCACGTTCAGTTGCCCGTCGAGGAGTTGCAAATTCATCGGTATTCCCGCGCCGCTCAGGACGCCTTTCTCGATTTGATCGGACGGGTTGGAGAGTGTCAGAAACGTTGACCATGGACTACCCTTGATCGGGATCAATACGGCCCGTTGTGGTTGCAAATCAACCTTGAGAACATCGACATTGCCCTTCACAGGAGCGGCGCCGCTGCGATCGATTTTGCCAAGGGTGGAGCGGGTTTCCTCGGCAAGCTGGCGAGGGATCGTGTTGGATTTGAGAAGTCCGAGAGCCTCGGCTTCGGCCGTTTGGCTTTCATTCCTTGATCCGACCTTCTCGAGCAAGGCGGCAAGTTTGGCCAACTCCAAAGGTATTCTTGTGTAGAGATCAAAAGCCTTGCACAGCCGGATCGCTTCTCTCCGGACGCTGAGAGCTTCCTGGAGGCGTCCCTGTTTTTCCAGGAAATCGGCATAGAGACGATAGAGCCATATTTCGTCGAGTTTGTTTCCCGCTTTTCGTGAATCGTTGAGCAAAGCGATGAATTCGTTTTCGACGCCATCGACCCGCCCGGTGCGGCACCAATATACGAGTCGCTCGGTCCTGGCATAGGAATAGCCCTGGTCCGCAAGTTCTTTGAGGAGCGCCTCTCCTTCGGCTGCCTTTCCGGTGTGAATCAGAGCTTGAGCGAGAATGGTTCTCGCGTGATTCAACGAGTCGACGCCATCGTAAATGTTTGCCCGGATTTCTTCAATGAGCTGCTCAATCTGCCGGATGAGATCCGGCGGAGAGGGGTGCCCCAATTTCATCTGGATGCGGATTTTTTGCAGTTTGTATTCCGTGATGAATCTCCCGAGGTAGTAGCCGTTGTGATCCGCGTTCAGGCCGCTATCGATGATGGCGAGAGCTTCATCGGTGAATCCCAGGTTCTCAACATGGCTGGCAATCCCGCTGACCGAATGGTGCCATGTGGCTGAGAGTTCCGCGTCCCGTCCTTTTTCCAAGGATTCCTGCGCCCACTGCTGACACCAAAGGATCCATTCCAGAGACTCTTGCCACTGACCCTTGCGCCAGAGCTGATCCGCGTAGTTCTGAATGGCTGCATTGTGGATGTAATTGAATGTGGCTGGCAGTCTCTGCCGGGGATTGCCAGCGACCTTGAGCTGTGAACAGGGCACCAATGCGGGGATCTTCCGGTGGCGGACTCTGGGAAGAAAGTCGAAGGCCTGGCCGTTGTCCGGATAGGTGCGTGGATCCATTCGATATCCACCCTGTTTCATGCCTTCGGACCAGGTGGTGAACACTTCTGACAAGCGGCCATAGCGGCCGGCGCAATTCAGATGATTGGCAAGCATCACGGCGATTTCCATCATGTGGTGGTAATACTCACGGCGGTGACAGGTTTGAAAGATGGTGTCACAGATGCTGGATGCCCACTCGTTGGACAATCTGCCACCACCTTGCTGGGCCTCAAGGTAAGCGAGGGAATAGATACTGTGAAATCCCAACCATGCATTGACATTGGTGTCGCGGTCACGGCTTGAAGAATTGGCCTCGAGATCGTCCATGCGAAGTTCGAATTCCCGACCCAGATATTCCATTGCAGCAGTTGTGTCCCGGGTCCGGCGAATCTCCTTCATGTTTTCCATCACCACATCGCTGGTGACCCTTCCAAATGACTGGTGCGTTTTTGGTGCCAATTGGCCGAAATCCTCATAGCCACGTCCCGTCGGGCTGGTGACTGCGATCGCGAATTCATCCGGAGGGTTTCCAGTCACTTTCTGGAGCAGGTAGAAATGTTCACCCCGTTTGATCATGCCCTCGGATGTGTGGTAACAGGCGATGCCTTTGGTCTTGGGGAAGCGCTCAATGACTCTGGGGTAGTTTTCGGGTGACTTCACCTCGGGCTGGCATTCGTTGATGATGTGGCCATCCCCGCCGACCAATAACCAGGCATCCGGCTTCAGGGAATCCTTGGGTGTGGCAACCAGCCACTCGAGCACTGGATCAGGCATCATGGGTCCCCAGAATTGGAAGCCCAGATATTGTTGGCCCTCATAAGCCATCAGACAATCGGATTTCCGCATTCGGTAGAGTGAGCTCTCTCCGAGATTGTTTTTGCTGCGGTATGTCATCGGCAGCCCATTCAGCAGATGGACAGGGAACTCAGGCGAGGTCGTTGTATCGGTGGCGGACTCCGCGCGGATGATGACGGTGGTCATCATGATCAGCAGGATGAATGCAATGGCTGACCGGGCTCCGAGACGGGAATGGGAAGTCATATCAGATAAAAAAATTTTGGAAGGGTGAGGTCAATCTTAATCAGTGATTACCAGGATCTTGCTTTTGGGATGGCATTTTCTCGATTCACGATTGACTCGGTTTCATTTTGCCCGGGCTTGCCGTCCTTTCCGCCCGATGTTGAACTTGTCGCATGAGTTGGACATACAACAGCGTGGCGGTGGTCGGGGCAGGGGCGATCGGGCTGTATTATGGCGGACGGCTGGCGCAGGCGGGTGGGGATGTGAGGTTCCTGATGCGCTCGGATTATGATGCGGTGTCGGCTGGCGGATTGAAGGTGGAGAGCGTTCACGGGGATTTCGAACTGCCGCAGGTGAAGGCGTTCCGCACGACGGAAGAGATCGGGCCGGTGGATCTGGTGATCGTTTCATGGAAGGCCACGGCGAATCGTCTGTTAGCCACGGTGCTGCCGCCGCTGCTGCATGAAGGGACGCAGGTGCTCACGCTGCAGAACGGTCTTGGTAACTGCGAATGCATCGCGGAGATCACCGGCCCGGAGCGGGTGCTCGGCGGCTTGTGTTTCGTCTGCATCAACCGCATCACGCCGGGCTTGATCCGGCACTCGGCGGGCGGGCGCGTGGCGGTGGGTGAGTGGCGGCCGGGCGAACCCGGACGTGCGGCGGAAATCGTGCGGCGCTTCAAGGCGGCCGGTATCCATGGCAGCGTGGCGGACAACCTGGAACGCGCGCAATGGGAGAAACTCATCTGGAACGTTCCCTTCAACGGCCTGTCCGTGGCGGATGGCGGCGTGACCACCGACGTGCTGCTTTCTTCCGCCGAAACCGAACGTGAAATCCGCGCGCTGATGACCGAGGTGGTCACCGCCGCGCGCGCGCTCGGGCTGGATCTAACGGATGACCTCATCGAATCCAACATCGAACGCACCCGCCCGATGGGACCTTACCGGACATCGAGCATGATCGACTATGTCGAGGGTCGCGAGGTGGAGGTGGGGCCGATCTGGCGCGAGCCGCTGCACCGCGCGAAAGAGGCGGGCGTTCCCATGCCGCATCTGGAAAATTTGTTAGAGAGGATCGAGGCGCGTGTTGACCGTGTGAACGGAGGGGCTTGCGGCTAGGGGTCAGGGGCTGGCAAAGAGGGCAGAGTGTCACTTCTTCGCTTGCCCTTAGCCCCTAGCCTCAGGCCTTGGAGCTGGTATGATGTTACCATCCGCCACCGAGGGCCTTGTAGAGGTTCACCGAATTGACCGAGCGGGCGAGGCGCAGAAGGATGAGTTTCTGCCGGGCGTTGTAGAGGTCGAGGTTGGAGTTAAGGACCTCGAAGTAACTGTCCACGCCCTTGGTGTAACGCACGGTGGCGAGGTCGGTGCGTTTCTGTTGGGCGGCGACGAGGTTTTCGGTGGCCTTGATGCGCTCTGCGAGTCCGGTGCGCGCGGCGAGGCCGTCCGCCACTTCGCGGAAGCCGGTCTGCACGGCCTTCTCATAGGTCGCGATCCCGATATCCTTGGCGAGTTTCGTGTATTCGACGCCCGCATAGTTTTTCCCGCCGGAAAAAATCGGGATGTTGATCTGCGGGGAGAACAGCCAGCTTCCGGTTCCGCTGGAAAAAAGGTTGGAGAGACTGCGGCTGGCGGTGCCGCCGTTGGTGGTGAGGGTGATGCTTGGAAAGAGCTCGGCGCGCGCGACGCCGATGTTGGCGTTGGCTGCGCGCAACTGGTGCTCCGCCTCACGGACGTCCGGCCTGCGCCACAAAAGATCCGAGGAGACCCCGGCTCTCACATCCGCGACAAGCACTTGATCCAGCGAGCGGCCGTTTGGTAGATTCGATGGTAGCGAGCCGCCGGCGAGGAAGACCAGCGAGTTGTTGAGTTCCTGGGTGCGCTGGCGGAACGCGGCGAGGTCCGCCCTCGCGGTCTGGCGCTGGACTTCCATCGAGCTGAGTTCGAGCTCGGACACTGTGCCGACATCGAAGCGGTGCTTCATGATGTCATACGCGCTGTCGAATCCTTTGGCCGTCTCTTCGGAGAGCGCGATCTGTTCCCGCAGCGCGCGTTCCGCGAGATATTGGTTGGCCACCTCGGCGACCAGCGAGATCTGCGCCCCCACCCGCGCCGCATCGGTGGCGAAGTAGGTTTCCAAGGCCGCGTTGTTCATGCTGCGGACGCGGCCGAACAGATCGAGCTCATAGGAAACGAGGCCGACCGAGACGTTGTAGGAGTCCGACTGGATGGCGCCGCTGGAACCGGGTGCGCCGAGACCGCGCTTGCGCTCGGCGGAACCAGTGATGTTGATCGGTGGAAAGAGTTCACTGCGCGAGATCGCATATTGGGCGCGCGACTGCTCCACATTCAAGGTGGCGATGCGAAGGTCGCGGTTGTTGGCCAGTGCGGTTTCGACGATTTTGCGCAGCCGTGGATCGGTGAAGAACTTCTGCCAGGCGATGTCCGCCGGGACCTCGCCGGCGGTTTTGCCGGGAAACTTCGCAGGCACGTTGGGTGCCGCCGGATCGAGCGGCGGAATGAGCGAGCACGCTCCTGTTAGAACCGGCAGCAGCAGGGCGGTGATGGATGACTTACGCATGGTGGGTATCTGCTTCGGGTGTTGCGTAAACCGGAGTGACGAGGGATTTTCCTCCTCTGAAACGGCTGACGATGCGGCTCACGACGACGAAGAACACCGGCACGAGGAAGATCGCGAGGAAGGTGCCCGTGATCATGCCGCCGGCGACGCCGGTGCCGATGGCGTTCTGGCTGGCGGAACCCGCGCCGGTGCTGAACACCAGCGGCAGCACGCCGAGCACGAAGGCCATGGACGTCATGAGGATGGGGCGCAGCCGGAGCCTCACCGCCTGCAGGATCGACTCGATCAGGCCCTTGCCCTCGCGTTGCAGGTCGAGCGCGAACTCGATGATCAGGATGGCGTTCTTGGTCGAAAGGCCGACTGTTGTTAGAAGGCCGACCTTGAAATAGACGTCGTTGGGAAGATCGCGCAGGGTGGCGGCGGCGAGCGCACCGAGAATGCCGAGCGGCACCACCAGGATCACGGCGACGGGGATCGACCAGCTTTCATAGAGCGCCGCGAGGCTGAGGAAAACGATCAGGATCGAAACACCGTAGAGCATGGGCGCCTGGTTTCCGGAGATGCGTTCCTCGAGCGACTGGCCGCTCCACGAGAATCCGATGCCACGTGGCAGTTGCGCGGCCATGTTTTCCATTTCCACCATCGCCTCGCCCGAGCTCAAGCCCGGTGCGGCCTGTCCCTTGATGTTCACCGCAGGCACGCCGTTGTATCGCTGGAGCTGTGGCGAGCCGTAGGTCCAGTGGATGGAGGTGAACGCGGACAAGGGCACCATGCCGCCGGTCTTGTTGCGCACATAGACCTTGCCGATGTCCTCGGGGGTCATGCGGAACGGCGCGTCCAGTTGGACGATCACACGCTGCACCCGCGGGCCGTTGACGAAGTTGTTGATATATGCCGAGCCGAAGGCGGTCTGCATCGTCGCGTTGATGTCCGCCAGCGAGACGCCGAGCGCGCTTGCCTTGTCCTGATCGAGCTCAATCTTCATCTGCGCCGCGTCGGCGAGGTTGTCGGGACGCACGCCTGCGAGTTTCGGGTTTTTCGCGGCCATACCGAGGAGCTGGCCATTCGCGGCCATCAAGGTGTCATGGCCGACGCCGCCGACGTCCTGCAGCCAGAAATCAAACCCGGACGAGGTGCCGAGTTCGGGGATGGCGGGTGGGTTCACCGAGATGACCATCGCGTCCTTGATGCTGCCGAGGTTCATGAGCGCGCGCTGGATGACGGCCTGCACGCGGTGGTCCTTGCCGGCGCGTTCCTCCCACGGCTTGAGGCGGAGGAAGGCCAGCCCCGAATTCTGCGCGCGTCCCGCGAAGCTGAAGCCGGCGACGGTGAAGTAGTGTTCGATCTCCGGTTGCTTCGCGAAATATTCCTCCACCTTGCGCAGCGCCTCGCCGGTGCGCTGGTCGGTCGCGCCCACCGGCAGCATGATCAGCGTGAGGAAGTATCCCTGGTCCTCCTCCGGCAGGAACGAGGACGGCATTTTCCGATAGAGATCCACTAACAGGAACATCACGCCGGCAAGCACCACGATGCCAATGAATGCCCGTTTCACCAGCGCACCCACCCAGTTCTGATAGTGGCCGGTGAGCGAATCGAAGGCGCGGTTGAACCAGCCGAAGAAGCCGCGTTTGGCGTGATGGTGCCCGGCGTCCACCTGTTTGAGCAGCGCGCCGCAGAGCGCGGGCGTCATCGACAGCGCGAGGAACACCGAGAACAGCATGCAGGAAACCATGGAGACCGTGAACTGCCGGTAGATCGTTCCCACCGAACCGCCGAAGAACGCCATCGGGATGAACACGGCTGTTAGAACCACCGAGATGCCGATCAACGCGCCGGTGATCTGGCCCATCGCCTTGCGTGTGGCCTCCTTCGCCGGCAGTCCCTCCTCGCTCATGATGCGCTCGACGTTTTCCACCACGACGATGGCGTCGTCCACCAGGATGCCGATGGCCAGCACCATGCCGAACATGGTCAGCACGTTGATGGAGAACCCGGTGGCGGCGAGGATGCCGCAGGTTCCTAACAGGGCGACCGGCACCACCAGCGTCGGGATCAACGTGGCGCGGATGTTCTGCAGGAAGAGATACATCACGAGGAACACCAGGATGATCGCTTCGATGAGAGTCTTCACGACTTCATCGACGGAGATCTTCACGAAGGTGGAGGTGTCCAGCGGGAAGTCCACCTTCACTCCCGGCGGAAAGAATTCCTTGAGGCGATCCACTTCTGCGCGCACCGCGGCCGCGGTGTCCAGCGCGTTGGCGGTGGGCGAGAGTTTCACGGCGGCGGCGCTGGCTGGCTTGCCGTCGATGCGGGCCTTGATGCTGTAGTCCTGACCGCCGAGTTCGACGCGTGCCACGTCCCGCAGATAGACGCGCGAGCCGTCCGGGTTCACGCGCAGCACGATGCCTTTGAACTCGTCCACCTCGCGCAGCGTGGCGCGGCCCTGGAGGATCACGTTGAGCTGCTGGTTGTCCACTGCCGGGAGCTGGCCGATCTGACCGACGGGCACCTGCGTGTTCTGCACCTGCACGGCGGAGGAGACATCCGCAGGGGTGAGGTTGTAGCTGACGAGTTTGTCCGGATCCAGCCAGATGCGCATGGCGTTCTGGGTGCCGAACTGGATCACCTCGCCCACACCCGCCACGCGCCGGATCGGGTCCAGCACGCTGGAGGCGAGGTAGTTTCCCAGCGAGATGGCGTCCATGCTGCCGTCTTCGGACGAGAGCGAGATGAACATCATGAAGTTGCGCGTCGCCTTGGCCACCACCACGCCCGACTGCTGGACGGTCAGAGGCAGGCTGGGCGTGGCAAGCTGCACCTTGTTCTGCACCTGCACCTGGGCCACGTCCGGATTGGTGCCCGGCGTGAAATAGAGCGTGATGATCGCGTTGCCGTTCGCATCACTGGTGGACGACATGTAGAGCAGGTTGTCGATGCCATTGAGCTGCTGTTCGATGACGGAGGTGACCGTGTCGCCGAGCGTTTCCGCGGAGGCTCCGGCGTAGTTCGCGGTGATCGAGATCGAGGGCGGTGCGACGCTCGGATACTGCGCGACGGGAAGCTTGGTGATGGAGATGCAGCCGAGAACGCAGATCAGAATGGCGATCACCCAGGCGAAAACCGGGCGGTCAATGAAGAAGCGTGCCATGGGATCGGGTTAGCGG
The DNA here is from genome assembly GCA_947372405.1 of Verrucomicrobiaceae bacterium. The sequence goes on along the minus strand of CANBTO010000047.1, from coordinate 7,240 downwards.
GGGTTGGAGTTGTTAGAAGCAGCGGGCGCGAAGGGCGAGGGGACGACCGGCGCGCCCGGCCTGGCTTTGAGCAGACCCTCGATGATGACCCGCTCTCCGGCCTTTAGGCCGGAGGTGACCACCCATTTGTCGCCCGCCACGTCGCCGGTGCTCACCATGCGGACCTGGGCGTGGTCCGTTTCGTCAATGACCATCACTGTGCCGGTGCCGGACGGCCCGCGGGTGACGGCGCGCTGCGGCACGGTTACCACGTTTTCCCTGACGGACTGGACGACCTTGGCTCTTGCGAACATGCCGGGCAGCAGGTCGCGTTTCGGATTGGGAAACGCCGCGCGCAGGGTGACCATGCCGGTGGTGCCATCGACGGAGGTTTCCGAGAAGAGGATCTTGCCGGGCTGGTCGTACTGGCTCCCGCCCTCTAACAAAAGCGTGACCTGGCTCTTTTCCTCGTTGGTTCTGCCGGCCATCGCGTTGCGCAGGGCGAGCAGGTCGCCGCTGGACTGGGTGAAGTCGAAGTAGATCGGATCGAGCTGTTGGACCACCGCGAGGCGGGTGGCGTCGCCTTGGCCGACGAGCGCGCCTTCGGTGACCAGCGCCTTGCCGATGCGTCCCGATATCGGCGCGGTGACGGTGGCGTAGCCGAGGTTGAGCTCGGCGCTGGCGAGCGCGGCCCTTGCGGCCAGCACGTCGGCATCGGCGATGCTCACTGCGGATTCGGCGTTGTCCGCGTCCTGCTTGCTTACGGCATTGACGGAGATGAGTTCGCGAAAACGGGTGACCTGGTTGAGCGCCTGTTTGGCGTTGGCCTCCGCGCGTGCGAGATTGGCGGCCGCGCTGTCACGGGCGGCTGTGAGCGGTGCGGGATCGATCTGGAAAAGCACTTCTCCCTCCTTCACTTCCGCTCCCTCTTCGAATACGCGTTTCAGCAGGATGCCGGGGACGCGCGCCCGGATTTCCGCGACGCGCAGGGCGTTGATGCGTCCCGGCAGATCGCGGGTGATGGTGACGGTTTCCGCGGCGGCGGGCAGGAAAGTGACCGCTGCGGGTGGCATTTGTGGCGGAGCGGCGGGCGCTTTTTTTCCGCAGCTTGGCAGAAACAGCCAAAGCACGGAGCAGGGAATGAAAAGGACGGGGCGCATGGCGGGAAAACGGAGATGGTTCAGACGGTAAACTGCGGGGCAGGCTAGCTATCACCCGGATTTCTGAAAGCGGAATGACTTTGAAGTTTCCATGCTGGTAACTCTTTGTTACCAGTCTGCCAAGGATGGAGCTTCGACATTTGCGATACTTTGTGGCGGTGGCCGAGGAACTGAGTTTCCGGAAGGCCGCACAGCGCCTGCATGTCAGCCGTCCGGCGCTGAGCCGGCAGATCAAGGATCTGGAAGAGGAGATCGCCGTGAAATTGTTAGAGCGCGACACGGTGAGCGTCTCGCTGACCAAAGCCGGCGAGATCTTCCTCGAGGATTCGCAGAAACTGCTGGCGCAGGCAGAGCTTGCCGTCGAGCGCGCGAACGAAGCCCAGTCCGGCCACCGCGGCAAACTGCGCATCGGCAGCGTGGGAATCATCGCCACGGATTTCCTGCCCAAAACCCTGCGCATCTTCAACCAGAAGTATCCCGGCGTGGAGGTCTCGTTTGTCGAGATGCTGCCCGTCGAGCAGCTCGACGCGCTGGCGAAAGGCCGCATCGACATCGGCTTCGCCTACGGCAAGGCGGTGGAAAACATGCCCAGCCTGCGCAGCCTGTGCGTGATCCACTCGATCTATGGTCTCGCCGTCTCCAGACAGCATCCGCTCGCGCGGCGGAAAAAAATCACACTCAAGGAAGTGCGTGCGGAAACCCTGCTGTGCCTCGGCGGCGACGGTCGCTCGACACACCGGGACACGATCTGCGGCTTCTATGCGGACGAGGCCGTCAAGCCCGCGAAAGTCCGGAGGGTGGATGGCTTCGATTCGCTGGTCACGCTCATCGCTGCGGATCAGGGCATCTCGCTGCTGCCGCTGGTCCTGGATCTCGCCAACCAGGGAGTCGTCATCATCCCCATCGAGGCCACCACGGCGGATCTCGATTTCCACATGTGGGCCGTCTGGCAGCGCCACATGCCGTCCCGCCACATCAAACACTTCGTCCAACTCCTTGAGGAGAGGCTGGGTAGAATCGAAGAGCGCAAGGCGGGGTGACCGTGGCGGAAGCCCATATTCCGGTTAGATACATCGAAGTCATGCAACCTTTCGTTCAATCGTGCGATATCACCCGTAAAATGAACCACCTGGTTTCAATCATGATCTGGATGATGCCGGTGGCGGCCATCACGGCCGGGGTAGTGGAGCGACCGCTTGATGCGGTCAACGGTGGCAGGCAAGCGTTGGTTCCTGCGGCACCCATACCGGTCCAAGCTCCGAAGAAAGAACTCCGCTACCAGATCCGGAACGAGAACGGCGCGATGATGATGAGTTTTCGCAATGACAGCGATGAGGATCTCGGCATCAAGCTCGGAGTGGCGATGTCGGTGTTGGGTGCCGGCAAGGAGATGAAAATCCCGTTTCCCAACCTACGGTTGGCCACCCTCATGATTTACAAACGGTGTCATGGAGACTGGGTGCCGCTTTTTGCCGGTCAGGTCCCCCAGCGGGTGGCAAAGGCGGCGATTCAAATCAACCCGTGAAGTCCGTTCAATGAGCACAAGAAAATCCGGTGCAATCGCGACCACAATGGTGGCGTTGGCGACGGTGGCCATCGTGGTGTCTCTTTGCAGACCTTGGTTTATTTTAGCCTCGCTGATTTTGCCTGCCATTTCGTTCGTGGCCACCATGTTCGTCTGTCTCCCATCCGACATGTCGCGCCGGTGGGTCATGCTTCTGGCAGTGGTTGCATTCCTGGTTCCGGCGCTATGCAGTTGGATTTGTTGGAAAATAATGATCTACAATTTCTCCACCTGACTTCATGCTCTCACTGCTTTCACCGTTTGCACACTGTCTCTTTTTCGCGTCCTTCCCAAGTCTTGCTGAATGCCTGGACTGATTCATGACAGGTCGCCATCGGCTTTGATCTCGGGGACGCGTCAGTCCATTTGCGTGCCAAACCCGCCAGAGACATCGTCGGGAAATGTTCCATCAACAACTACTCGAGGCGCTTGCTCCTGACGTTGAACGCTTCTCTCGCCGGAAAATTCGGTGCGCGCAACTGACGTGGCCGGCAGTCCGCCTCACGCTATACCCACCCCCGCCTCCATCTCAACCTCCATCCGCCGTCAGCACCTCGAAGTCCTTGAAGCGGTTCACTTTCCCGCCCCAGGAAATCCGCGCCTCCTTCTCTCCCTCGATCCACATCCCCGGATGCATGCCGTCATTCATCTTCGCCCTGGCCGCATAAACCACATGCCCGTCGCGGGTTTTCCCCATCCCGATCATCGTCTTCGCCCCCTCGGCGGCGGGCTTCCATGTCCCGATGCCGATCCAAATCTCGCAACTGTCGATCATCACTTCCTGCTCGCCCACGGGAAAATTCCCTCCCGACCATGAAGTCAGGTATTTCCCGATCACCGTGCCCCCGTCCCGCTTCGCACGTGCGAGATACAGTGGCTGACCGCCACCGGTTTCCATGCCGCAAGGCACCGCCCCCGCAGGCAACTTCTTGTCCGTGAGCTTCACCCAACCCGCGCGCCGCCATTTCCCATCCATCACTTGCCGCAGGCGCGCTTGCGTTTCCGGTTGCTGCGCCTCCGCCACCATGCGCTCCACCTCCTGCAACGTGACCGGATGAGCGATCAGATCCTTCGTCGCCTGCTCCCGCACATGAAACGACTCATCCTCCAGCTTCCGCAGCAACTCCGCGACATCCTCCTCCGCCCAAGCGGAAGCCGCAGCCAGCCACACGGCAGATGCGAGGAAACACGCCCGTCGAAACCACATGCGGGGATCCATAGCCGTGACCGGACTGGCCTGCAAGGCGGCATGCGCGGGAAACGGTCTTCGGGACGTGGACCTCTATCGCGATGCACCCGGGGAATCCCGTGAGCGGGTTGGTGAAACTCGAGTGATTGAGGTCGAATGCTTTGCAGCCGGACCGGGATATTCACCGCTTGGCGGCGGACTGCGGGTCTGTTACGCCGTTGCCCGTGATTTCCCCTGATCCTTCAAGCCCGGAGCCGATGAAGTATGCCATTCTCGGAGAGGATGATAGCAGTACGGCAGACAAGCTTACCAAATACACCGGCCAGGTGCCATGGTCGTATCTTGCGCCACATTACCGGAACGGCAGTTTGTTGTTCGTCGATCCGGAACTGAAGCTCGAAATCGTGGGAGCCGCCATTTCCGAAAACCGCAAGGAGCAGGTGCAGGCTTGGTTGAAATCCGGCGACATCGTCAAGATCGAAGCCCTCCACGCGATGCAGTGGGAGGGTGAGTCCGTGGTCTTCGAGGCGCTCGTGGTCTCGCCCTTCGTGCTCTGCCGCCCGGTCTAAGTCTCCGCCGGCCATGTTCATCGTCGTTGAAAAAGTGAAACGACGCCCGCTCAACTATCAGGAAATGACCGGCGGCGCTGTAAGCTTCGACACCGAGCAATGGAGCGGGATCGTGGCTGAAACGCCGGCGATTACTTTGGTTTCGAGTCGACTTTTGCGGGAGCATCGGTCGCGACCGACACGACGTGATAGAACTTCGCGCGGTGTCCGAGCGCTGCGATGATCATCTCCTGCGTCGGTGATTCGCCGGAAGACTTGATGACGAAATACCGCTGGTTGTCTCCCGGTGCCTGCGCGCGGGGAAGGATCGTCACCTCCTGAACGCCGGGCATGTTTTCCATGATGCGCTGGATCGCAAGCTGGCGGGTATGGCAACCACAACCCTCGACGAGCACGCGGCAGGTGTCCGCAGATGCCGGCATGGCCAGTGCGAGGAAAACAAGCAAAAGTTTCACGAAGCACCGGTAATCCGGAATCCACTTCGCGCAAGGGCGGGACAAAATCAGGGTTTCCCGAAGAACGAAGTCAGCGCCTGGGCGACGGCTGAGTCGATGCGGGCGGCACGCGTGGCATCCGATGCGCCGCGCACCACGTCGCCGGTGGCGAAGTTCCGATAGACCAGCTTGTGGGTGCGGGAATCGATCACGTCGATCAGGATGCCGGCGCGTTGAAAATAATCGGGACGCTTGTTCTCGAGCGCGCCGCGAGTGTGTGCGTGGTCCGTGATCTGGTCCACATCCCGTCCATAGCCGAAGAACTCGTCGTAGCGCGCGGTCATGCCGGGTTCCTGATAGATGACGAGGTAGGCGACGGTCAGGTCCGTGTCTCCCTTGCCGTAGGCGAGGCCGTGCGACGAGAAGCTGGCGGCGAGGGATTTCTGGATCATATGGTGGACCTTGGCTTCAGTGGCGTTGGTGGCGGGCTGGCCGGGATTGCGCTTCACGAGCCGGGCTGAGGTATAGCCCTTGCTGGTGCCTTTTGGCAGGTCGATGCTGTTGGAGCAGGAGGCGAGGGCGATCGCGGCGACTGCGAGCGGGATGATTGTCAGTGTCTTGAACATGGTATTGGTTTTGCGGGTTGGAGAGTCAGTGGGTGGTGGGGGTGAGGTTGATACCGGCTTTCCGGAGGACGGTGGCCACGGTCTGGTCCTGTTCGACGGGGCCGTAGTGTTCTTCGAAGCCCCCTTTGCGCAGCGTCTCGCGGACGGTGCTGCGGGCTTCGGCGAGGCGCAGTTCGATGCCGCGTTTGCGCAGGGATTCGTGGAGTTCGGTGAGAAACTCGACGCCCGCCATGTCGATCATGGGGACGGTGCCCATGAAGAAGACCGCGAGTCGCACCGGGCCCCTGCGGTTTCCTAACAATTCATTGAAGCGGTCGCCGACGTGTTCGGAGTTGAAGTAGAAGATGCCGCCATCGCAGCGGAAGATGAAGACACCGGAAATGCGTTGGTTTTTATCGTGGCGGATGCAGTCGGCGAAGTAATCGGTGCCGGGAACGAGGCCGAGTTCGGTGGTGTGAGGTTTCATCGCGCGGCGGAGCAGCAATGCCAGCGAGAGCACGGCGCCGATGAGCACGCCCATCAGCAGGCCGGAGCCGAGCACGCCTAACAATGCGGTGATGGCGACGGCGAAATCACCGCGGCTCTGGGTCCACATGCGCCGGAGGGCGGAGAGGTTGAACAATCCGGTCACTGCGGCGAGCACGATCGCGGCGAGCACGGGCTGCGGCAGATGGCGCAGCAGGCTTGATAGAAACAGGATGACCAACAGCATCAGGACCGAGGAGATGAAGCCGGACAGCGGGGTTCTCGCGCCGCTGGACTCGTTGACCAGCGATTGCGACATGCCGCCGCTGGTTGGGAAACCCTGGCCGAGACCGGCGGCGAGGTTGGCCCCGGCGAGGGCGAGGAACTCCTGGTCGCTGTCCAGCCGGTATTCGTGCTTGCGGGCGAACATGCGGCCGATGGCGGCCGTCTCCACCGCGCCTAACAGGAAGCAGGCCATGGCTAGCGGCAGCAGGCTGTTGAGATCGCTGCGTTCCAGCGAGTGGAGGCCGATTGCCGGCAGGCCCTGCGGCACCTCGCCAAGCAGCTTCACGCCGCGGCCGGCGAGATCCATGTTCGCACCTAACAACAATCCGGCGGTCACCACCACGAGAGCGGCGGGAACTCGGGGCAGGAAGCGTTTCCCCAAAAGCAGCACGGCCAGCGCGATCGAGCCCATGACGAGCGAGGCCGTATTGGTCTGCCCCGCGTGCCTGATGAGGTCGGCGGATTTCTCCCAAAAATCACCATGGCCGCCCTTGACCCCGCAGAGTTTGGGAATCTGCGAGCTGGCCAGATAGAGCGCGACGCCGCACTTGAATCCGATCAGCACGGATTCCGAGATGAAGTTCACGACGGCTCCGGCGCGGAACAGGCGGGCGATCAGCGCGAGGCCGGCGACCATCACGGCGGTGGTCGAGGCCATGGCCGAATAATGCGCGGGATCCCCCCCGGCAATCGGGCCGAGGGTGGAGCCCACCAGCAGCGAGATCGCCGAGGTGACCGTGACGCTCGTCTGGCGCGAGCTGGTGAACAGCCAGAACACCAGGCCGGAAAACAAACATGCGTAAAGCCCCGCCGCGGGTGGCAGGCCCGCCAGCGAGGCGTCGCCGATGCCAGCGGGCATCAGATAGGCCGCGAGGGTGATGCCCGCCACCAGGTCGGCGCGCAGCCAGCCAAGCCGGTAGCTCCCAAGCCAGCCGATGGCCGGGACGAAACCTGCCAGACGGGATGGGA
>CANBTO010000046.1 GCA_947372405.1 Verrucomicrobiaceae bacterium | reverse complement strand
TTGCGGGGAAACCGGCCGTTTTCATCAGGCAGCAGCGCGCCGACAAAGCGGAGATGCGTCGGCACGATGCCGAGGTGGACGGAGGATTTCAGCGAGATTTTTTCGTGCATGCGCGAATCTAAAAGCGGAACTCCGGGGCGTGGAAGATCGAAGTTTTCAAATCTTCCGCAAAGAAGCCGGCATCACGGACATGTTAGGGCTTCAGCGCGTGGTCGGCGGGCTTCACGTCCTTGTGGAAAATGTTGTTTCCATACATCAGGGGTTCGAAGGAGCCGACGATGTCCACATTCGCCTTGGCGGGCACTTCGAGGCCGAGGCCCCAGAAGACGCCGTTGACCACGAGTCGGCGCAGGCCCTCGTTCGTGAGGTCGGTGGCGGCACCCATCGTGGTGCAGAGGACCTTCTGCGGCTTGCCGAATTCATTCTGAATCTCGCGGGTCCATGCGACGGGCATCATGGGCTCGTTGACATCCTGTTCGACGCCGGCCCTGGTCTTCTTTTTGTAACTGGCGGGTCCGTCCGTCGGATTCATGCCTGATAGAACCTGGCCGCGAAGCAGGATCTTCGCGTCGGCGGGCGGCGCGGCTTCATAGACGTCGGTGTTTCCGAACACATCGGTGACGCCGCGCAGGACCGGGTTTTCCGCATTGGCGGCCTCGATCACACCGCGGGTGGCTTCCGACTTGTGGTTGCCCCAGTGGCTTACCCATTCCTCGCCGAGCACGCGTTTGCCGAAACTGTTGTAATTCGCGAACGGGCTGTCCTTCGGAAACTTGAAGGCATGGGTGCTGGTGCGCAGGCCGACGACCGGCACGCCGCGGCGCATCGCGCCTTCGAAATGTTTCATCGCCGCCTCGGGCCACTTGCGGAAGCGGGTGAGCATGACAATGGCGTCCGCTGAATCGAGCGCCTCGGGGTTGCTGAGGCTTTCGACGGCGTTCGGATCGATGATGCCTTCGGGGGAAACGGAAAACAGCACGGTGCAGTCAAATCCCTGTCGTTGGGACAGGATCTTGCCGAACAAGGGCATGCCGTCCTCGGAACGGTATTCCTCGTCGCCCGAGATCAGCACGACGCGCTTTCCCTTCCCCGGCCCTTCCAGGCCCTTGTATTCGACGCTGTCCGCACCTGCGGAAAACGCTGCGATCTGCGACAGGACGAGACATGTGGCTGCGGTGAAGAATGGTTTCATGGTTTGAAAGCGCCGATACACGCCCGCGCGCTGGGTTCTTTCATTGCAAATTCCAACAGCGGCGGAATCCAGATGCCTGCATTGCAGGCTTTGAAAATACCGCAAAGCGCAAACCGGATGGCCCTGATGGCAATCCGATCCGCCAGGCCCGTAAGAAGCCAATGATCTGAGGATACCGCTTTTCATGGGCTTCTCATAGGCCGGGCGATCAGACATCGCCCCTTCGTGCCACTACCACGATCGACAGACTCACTCAATCACTCACGACCACCCTGCCGCAGGTCATGGTCAATTCCATGTGCCCCGATTAGTGCCACGGAATTTGAGCGGAGCATTCGACAAATACCTCAAATGCTTGTTAGTCGGGACGGCCCCTTCGAGGTATCGATCGAGAAAGCCCCTAACATCGAGAGTCCGCTCAAAATTCAGACCAACGCCCACTGCTTCTTCATCGCGGGCGGGAAGGTAGGAGGCCGGGGAGGGAAGGCAATGGTGAGTTCGGATGCCAGACGTTCGCCGCGTGAACCTCACAGGCGCGAGTCATTTGTAAACGTCCTTCCGGTGGCGAACTCGATAGACCCGGACGATTCAAACCGTTTCGGCGATCTCGTAAAGCACCCGGTAATCTCCAACGCGGATCCGCCAGTCGTTCGCGGTTCCTGCGAGTTTCTTCACGCCGGACGGCCTCGGATTGTCGGCAAGGGAGGAAATGGACTCGATCATGCGGTCGTGAACTTTGTCGTTCAACTTCCGGAGATCTTTTTCCGCGCTCCGTTCGAGGACGATTTCAAACATTGGCTTTGCCGCGTTCGGCGAGGTATTCGGACAACGGGCGGAATGAGAGTGGTTTGCTCCGCAGCTTCTTCAAATACGCGATGTCTTCCGCGTCTTCGAGACGTTCAAGCAGCTCCTCATACTCCTTGATTGGCAGAATCACGGAGACCGGCTTGCCATCGCGGACGATCACCTCGGGTTCCTTGCTCACGCGCTTTCTCATGGGTGGAAAGTAGCTGGTTTGCGCATTCGTGTAAACTTCCGAAGCGGGTGAGGGGGATCACGGCGATCAAGTTAGGGAAAGACAACCGCAGATGGACGCGGATTCACGCAGATGAAAGAGAGATGTAGTCCAAACGATTGGGAAAAGGAATGGGATGCATCTGAAACCATGTTCCGAACTCAGCCTGAAACTCGACTATTTCTTCCAAATCGGCGTCCATCTGTGTTCATCTGCGGTTAATTTCATCTGTTTCCGGCATCTTTGCTCCCTAGCTTGTTTACCCTGTGAGGGGGATGGAACCCGCCTTCCGATGCTCCTCATCCTCGACCCACCCAACACTCACTCCATCCGGAAATTGCGACCCACCCTCGCCCTTTCTCATGGTGGCCCGCGGCACTCCGTCATTACTCTCCGGCGCGACCATGCAGCACTTCCCTGAAATCCAGCTCACCTTTCAAGAAGCCCGTGTTCTGGGTTGCTTGTTGGAAAAGGAAATCCTCACTCCCGGCAGCTACCCGCTCACCCACAACTCCCTGCTCATCGCCTGCAACCAGACCTCCAGCCGGGAGCCCATCACCCGTTTCACCGGTGAGGAAGTTTCGGAAGCCCTTCGCGGACTTTCAGAGAAATACCTCGTCGAAAAGACCCTCGGCGGCCGCGCTCCGAAATTCGAACACTGCCTCCAGGACGTGCTGAGCATGCAGCCGGGCGAGCGCGCCGTCCTGGGGTGATGGGGTCGGATAGGTCCTATGGGGCTTATAGGACCTATTTTATCCTAATCTTTTCTCTTCTTCCGGTATTCCAGCCGGGCGCGGGTCATGTTTTCGCGGAGGCCGCCTTTTTCCAGGAAATCCTTTTCCAATCGCTTGATCTGCCGGTCCAGCAGGTAGTTCGCCTGATGGATCAGGCAGATGGCGATGTTCGCCAAGACTTCCGGCGGGCGGGTCCCCATATACGTCCTATAGGTTTCATAGGACTCATTTTCTGTTTTTCCGAGCTTCCGGACGTAGAGTGCTTCCTTGGAGTTCTTTTCCCAAAGAAGAAAATCCCGCACCCTGAGAAAGTCCTGATAATCCAGTAGCAGTTCCTCCAAACTCGCCCGGGCGACGTTGGTGAGCTTTAGCTCCATCTCCGTGGAGGTGACGGAGGCCTTGCTTCCTTCCGCGATGTTCTGCTTTCCGGAACGGGCGGCCTGCACCATCTGATCGATGGTGCGGTCCCCGCGATTGAGGAAGCGTTCGCAGAAGCGGAAGGTGAAGTCATAGACGATCTCTGATTTTTTGTAGGAGAGAAGTTCCTGGTAGTTTCCGCCTGCGGGGAGGAAGTTGGTGGGATCTTCTGGCATGGCGTAGATTTAAGAAATAGGTCCTATGGGGCTTATAGGACCTATTCTTTCCTCCATCAAGCCTGCTGGTAGACCTCAGCACCTTTTTCCACGAACTCGCGGCTCTTCTCTTCCATGCCTTTTTGGATGGCTTCTTCTTCCGAGATCGCCTGTTCCGCCGCATACTGTCGCACGTCCTCGCTGATTTTCATCGAGCAGAAGTGCGGGCCGCACATGGAGCAGAAGTGGGCGGTTTTGGCTCCGTCCTGAGGGAGGGTTTCGTCGTGGAAGGAGCGGGCGGTGATGGGGTCGAGGGAAAGATTGAACTGGTCTTCCCAACGGAATTCGAAGCGGGCCTTGCTGAGGGCGTTGTCGCGGTATTGGGCACCGGGGTGGCCTTTGGCAAGGTCGGCGGCGTGGGCGGCGAGCTTGTAGGTGATGACGCCGACCTTGACGTCATCCTTGTTCGGCAGGCCAAGGTGTTCCTTGGGGGTGACGTAGCAGAGCATGGCGCAGCCGTACCAGCCGATCATGGCGGCACCGATGCCGCTGGTGATGTGGTCGTAGCCGGGGGCGATGTCGGTGGTCAATGGCCCGAGGGTGTAGAAGGGGGCTTCGTGACACCATTCGAGTTGCTTGGCCATGTTTTCCTCGATCATGTGCATGGGTACGTGGCCGGGGCCTTCGTTCATGACCTGGCAGCCTTTGGCCCAGGCGCGGGTGGTGAGTTCTCCTTGGACTTCCAGTTCGCCGAACTGGGCCTTGTCATTCGCATCGGCGATGGAGCCGGGGCGGAGGCCGTCGCCGATGGAGAAGCTGACATCGTAGGCGGCGCAGATGTCGCAGATTTCATCCCAGTGGGTGTAGAGGAAGTTTTCCTTGTGATGGGCGAGGCACCACTTGGCCATGATTGAACCGCCGCGGCTGACGATGCCGGTCATGCGGCTGGCGGTCATCGGGACAAAGCGCAGCAGGACGCCGGCGTGGATGGTGAAGTAGTCGACGCCTTGCTCGGCCTGCTCGATGAGGGTGTCGCGATAGAGTTCCCAGGTGAGGTCCTCGGCCTTGCCGTTGACCTTTTCGAGCGCCTGATAGATCGGCACGGTGCCGATGGGGACGGGGGAGTTACGCAGGATCCATTCGCGGGTGGCGTGGATGTTCTTGCCGGTGGAGAGGTCCATCACGGTGTCGGCGCCCCACTTGGTGGACCAACGCATTTTCTCGACCTCTTCCTCGATGGACGAGGCGACGGCGGAGTTGCCGATGTTGGCGTTGATTTTGACTAGGAAGTTGCGGCCGATGATCATCGGCTCGCATTCCGGGTGGTTGACGTTGAGCGGGATGATGGCGTGGCCGGCGGCGACTTCGCTGCGGACGAACTCAGGCGTGATCTCGGCGGGGATGCGCTGGGGAAAGCGCTGGAAGATGGAGGGGGTGTAAGAGAGTTGAGAGTTGAGAGTTGATGGTTGAGAGGAAGAATTCTGATGCGAGCCGTTGTGCTGTTTGTTGAGATCGTTGCGGACGATGTCGTCCTGCATGTCCGAGATTTTCGCGCGGCGCATGTTCTCGCGGATGGCGATGTATTCCATCTCGGCGGTGATGATGCCCTGGTCGGCGTAGTATTTCTGGGTGACGGGCTTGAAAGTGCGGTCTCCGACCGATCCGGAAGACTGCGGCTGGAAGCCACAGCCACGTAGGGGCTGGCGGCGGTCGGCGGTGAGGCCGGGGAATTCGACGAACTTGTTAGCGCGTTCGGATTTCGAGGCGAACTCGACGTGCTTCTCCGTGAGGTAGCCGTTGTCCTGCGGCTGGACTTCGCGGCCGTCGTAGGCCTCGACATCGCCGCGGGCGAGAATCCAATCGCGGCGGAGCGGCGGCAGACCTTCCTCGGAGGTGCCTTTGAAATCAGGATCGCCCCACGGGCCGGAGCAGTCATAGACGCGGACGGCTTCGTTTTTCTCGATGCGGCCGTTGAAGGACTTGGTGTCGGAGAGGGAAATCTCGCGCATCGGCACGCGGATCTGCGGGAAGAGCTCGCCCTGGACGTAAACGCGGGTGGACGCCGGCAGCGGGGCGAGGGAGGCGTCGTGGGTTTCGGGAGCGGTGCCGGTGGTTTCTTCGGGGCGGATCATGGAAGAGGTTGATGGTTGAGAGTTGATGGAAAGAGGAAGAAGTGCCGAGTGAGCAGTGATCAGTGAGCAGAGAAGAGAATAGTGGGGATGATGGAAATAAGAAGGCCGTGCGGATGAGGCACGGCCGGGAAGGGGAGCTGGGACTCGACTTCCTACGGCGGCATGACCCGCGTCAGGTTCGGAGGGTCTTTTCCGCGCGTCGGAAAATCTCGGCTCTGCGGTCGGCGAGCACCCCTGTCGTGGCTGGAAGATGGACCGCGGCTGATGCCCTGCCAAGCGAGAAGTGAATGGGGCTTTGGGAAACGAAAAACCGGCCCGCGCGGAAGCAACGCGCGGACCGGCGGGTTATGCCACTACTTTGCCGGGGGAATGTTTCAGGCGATCGCGCCATTGAGTCCCCTTGGGAAAAACAGGCCGCTGGTCGCATTGATTCCGCCGTAAACGATGTTGAGCACCTGGCGGGTGCTGCGGCTGAATGCGATGGAGTTGCTGTTATTGGTGGGGACCAGGTTGGCCATGCCATTGAGGGTGATTCCCTGGTCGAGAGGATGTTTGCCCATGCGGTCGTCGAGCGAGGCGCGCACGGCGGAGATCTTGTTGACCAGTTGGCGGATGTCCTTGCCCTGGCTGTAGAGCAAGGTGCGGACGATGCCGGCGTGATAGGCCTCCACACCGAGGATGCCGGCGGCGTTTTCGAGGATGCCCTTGTTGGTCAGCAAGGGGCTGGCACCTTTGTAGGCCGTGACGCCCACGTCTTCGAAAATGAAGGCTCCGAGCAGGAAATTGATCTCGTTGGCAAAGGGATCGAACGATGACAGGCCGATCAGCGAGCCGAGGGCGTTGAAGCTGTTGAGCAGGTCGATCTTGGGGCGGGCGACGATGTGCGCGCCGTTGGCGGCGAGTGCCTCGCGGATGAACTTGACGTGGTTCGCCTCGTCCATGGCGATCTCGTTGGCGTAGTCCTCGAAGGCGGGAGTCGCGAATTTGACCTTGGAGTTGGCCTTCACCACGACCGTGCCTGCTTTATGGCCGTCGCTGCTGTCCACGTCGATGACCGCGCCTTCAAGCCCGAGACCGGTGGTGGCGTGCAGATAATATTCGGCCTCGAGGTATTCCAAGTTGAGGGCGAAGTTCAAGACCGCAACATCGGTGGCGGTGGGTGCCGGGCCTGCGGCTTCGGCGGTGGCTCCCTTGGCGGAGGATGCCAGGCCGACCAGGCCGGCGGTGCCTGCCGTAGCGAGGCCGATTTTCCGGAGGAAACCCCTGCGGCCTTGGGTGGCGGTGGCGGGTTGATTGACGAGTGTTTCGAGGATGTGGTTTGGATTCATGTTAGTATTTGATTCGGGGTTCGGTCTTGCGACACCACATCCGTTAGTCCCGGTTTCGGAAATCGCCCACCCGGCGTCCGCACCAAATCGGAATAGGGCTATAACAGATCCAGCCCGACCTCATCCTTGCGGAAAAAGTTTCCTGCCAAGCCTGGCGATCATGGCCGCCACGGTGAGCACTTCCCGGGATGTCTCGTCGCTCCGGCAATAGACGCCGAGGGTGAACGACTCGGGCAACAGGAACTCGAAGGTGCGCACGTGGGTCAGTCCGTCACCGGCCTTGCCGAGCCGCGGCATGGCGTCGCCCGGGGCTAACAGCACGCCGAGTCCTGCGTTGGCCGCAGCCGCCGCATCGGCCTCGGAGCTGAATTCCACGGTGTTGGCCGGCTGCATGCCGTAGGCGTGTTCGCACCAGACTTTCAGAGCCGTAGCGAAATTCGTCACCACTCCCGGGTCCGGCATGAGCACGCTGGTGCGGAGGATTTCCGGGAAACTGAAGTTCACCGGGTCGAAGGAATGGAAAGCCGGATTCCATGCCACGGTGATGCCGCGCTCCTTGCGGATCACCGCTTCCTGGATTCCAGGGGACAATCCCGCGCGGAGAAAACGGTTGGCGAGAACAACGTCGAACTGTGTGGTTTCCAGCAACTCGAGCCAGATGCCGCTGATTTCCCGATAGACCGGGGTGATTCCGTCAGGCGCGGCCAGTCCCTGGATTTCCCGCATCAACACGGAGCCGAACCACGAGCGGTCGATGCCCACCAGCACCTGGCGGTCCAGCCGGCGGCCGATGGCCTGCATGCCGTCGATGAAAGCGAGATAGGTATCGCAGACCTCGTTGGCGCGCTCAAGAAACAGCACGCCGTCGGCGGTGAGCTTCGCTCCGGTGTTGGACCGCTCTAACAAAACAAGTCCCGCCGCCGACTCCAGGCGGCCGATCATCAGGCTGACTTTGGGCTACGAGATGTTCCAGCGTCTTCCTGTTTCGGTGAAGCTTCCGCTGAGCGCCAGGTGGCGGAAAACCAGCAGGCAGTTGAGGTCGATGTCCATGAAGTCAGGCGAGGGCAGCTCCCGTCAGGCGGGGCATCAGCTCGGAGTAAGGATGTTGTTTTTTCAGGACTGCGGAAAAGCGGAAACACGGCCAGTCGTCGCAGCCGCCCGGCCGGACGGGTGAGGAGATGTCGTGATGCAGGATGATCTCGTCGGTGGCAGGTTTTTCAGTTGATGCCTCCTTCAGAATCCGTCCGTCTGTGGCTCCCGCCTGATGGAGTGCCTCCAACACGTTCTCGCTGGCCGATGGATCACCTGTTTCCCGGAGCCACCATTTGCCGGCTATCAGATCGGCGGGATGCGCCGGTATCCTGGCAGCATAGCCTGCGCCGGCCTTGAAAGCCCACGGGATGCCTCCCAGATTCACCACTTCCAAGCGGTCCGACGCGCTGATGCCTGCACCGAAATACACATCGCACTCCGCGTTGAGCAGCGCGGTGCGGAAACGGCCCGGCTCGATCCTCAGGAAACAAGGCCGGAAGGCGTCCGAAATTTTCAGGCGCGCCAGGAAATCCGTGAAAAGCCCTCCCTTGAAAAACGCCCCTGCGGCGGCGAAGCGCAGGATGCGCCCCTTGTCGTGCAACGATCTCACGCCTTCCACCAACTGCCGCAGGCTTCGCGAAAGCGCCCCGGTCTGGGCAAGCAGTTCCTTCGAAAAAGTCGTGGGCAGCAAGGTCCGGTCCGGACCCTCCTCGAAAAGCGGTCGCCCCACCGCCTCCTGGAAATCCTCGCAGACCCGCTTGACGTTCGAACGCGTGCTCCTCAGTTCCAAGGCCGCGTTGGCAAAGGAACCTTCCCGGCAAACCGTGAAAAACACCTCCATCTGCCGCAAGGTGAGCCCCGGCAGTTGGTCGATATCCGGATGCATTTTGCGTGTGACTTCATTCATGGGCAATCAGCTCCCAATTTTCACCGGTATCGGGTTCCAGCAACCGATTTCAGCCTGGATCCGGCAAATCCGGGCAAATGATTTTTTTGGGCAAGTAAGTTCTTGATTCGGCGGGCGGATTCCTCAAGGGTCCGCCCGGTTGCGGGGCGTAGCTCAGCCTGGTAGAGCGCCTGCTTTGGGAGCAGGAAGTCGTCAGTTCGAATCTGGCCGCCCCGACCACTCATAAATAATAAGTTGTAGCTTTTTACTGATCTGGAGATTTTTGGGTGTCACCGAACCTCCACCGAATCAAACCCAGCTTGATGAGAGAAATCTGTTCGGTTCACCAGATGACCAAGTCTAGAGAGTGTCGCGCGTTGGGCTTTCACATTGATTGATCGAGTTCTTGTCCTGGAGCCATCGTGGCTGCTCCACGTCGAAGGGATCGATTTCAAAAGCGCGGGTCATGCCAACAGGTTTCCCTGAAAGAGTACTGCTGAAAAAGTCCTTCAGGAATCGCCTTGCACAGCCGCACTGGATTTGGAGCGGCGGAAGAGTTCGTCGGGAATTTCGAGGGTGGTTTTCACGGAGGCAACTCACGCATGTTCGTGGCCATCTTGAAGAGAAAGTGCCACGTATCGATCCTCTCGACCTCGCATCGGCGGGAATCGGAGGGGAGTTCTGTGGAGTTCACTCACCTACTCATCCGACGACGGCGGGAAATTGCGCGGGTTGCCTTTGACGAGGTCGGGACCGCTGGGTTGATCGGCCATGCCGGTGATGCCCCAATCCCCCGAGCGTTTGCCGTATTCCGCATGGAACACGCGTAGGTTGGCATTGGCGATGAATTCGGGATGCTCAACGAGCACATCGTAAGGTCCGGCGCGGCTGAAGATCTTGGTCATGATCGGCACCAGATCGAGCACGAAGAGCGTGCCGAAGATGACGAGGAACTGGAATAACCCGGCGATCCATTTCTGCCCCTGCTCGCCCTGTTCCGTTAGATCGGCATCGGGCGCTGGCAGGAAAATCACGCGATAGAGGCCGATGGTTTCCTCCATCGGATCGAGCACGCCGTTGATTTTGCCTTCGATGCGCTTGATGTGGGGGAGATAACGATCCTCGTGAAGTTTCACGTTGCTGGCGTGGGTGGCTTCCAGAGCGGCCGTTTGTTCTGCGAGCCGGGCGAGCCGTGGCGGGTGGGCGGTTTCCAAGGCGGTGATGTCGGCGTTCAACTTCGCGAGACGCTGCTTGCGGATGCGCTCGGTTTCCTTGGCCTCCTCGATGAAGGCCTCGCGTTTCGTGATGAGTCCGTCGAGAAACGAGTTGCGGTCCGCAAGCCGTGCGTCGGAGAGTTTCTTGTCGCTTGCGACCAAGGCTTCCTGCTGGGCTGTCAGTGAGGCGTTCAGGCTGGTGATATCCGCTCTCACCGCCTTGTCCCGCGCCGTCATGTCCTTGGTCCTTGGTCCGCTGCCGGCCTTCTTGGGTTCCGGATAGAATTCGTTCGGCAGGCCGGAGCTTTCGCGGGCAATGGCCTCGACGAGGCGGCGGTGCAGGTCCTGTTTTTCCTCAAGACCCGCCTTGGTCTTGGCGATGGTTTCCTTCTGTGCCTCGATGCTGGCAAGCACATTGCGGGTGGCTCCGCTCGCGGGTGCGACGAAATCCGCCTCGCTGGCTTTCCGCCGCTCGTCCTCGATCCGCTTGTCCGCATGCTCTTCGGGATTGAGTATCCCCGTTTCCAGGGCGGGAAGCTGGGCGAGCAGCGCGTTGTGTTCCGAGGTGTAAGCGTCCACGATCTCCTTGCGCGCGGCGGTTTCATCCTCATGGATTTTCTGCAACGCAGCGGAGAGCGCCGTCCGCTTCGCCGACTCCTCCTCGCGCAGGACGTTGAGTTTCCCCTGCAACTCGGTTTGCATGCGGTAGGTGATCGCCGGGCGATATTGATCGAGGCAGAACGGGAAACTGATTGCCACGCTGACCACGGCCGAGAGGGCGAAGCGGAAAATCACCTGCATGCAGCGCCGCCACCACGGCTGGAACGGCCGGTAGGTCGCCAGCAGGATGCGGTCGGTATTCATGATCACGAAGGCCCAGGCAAGGGCGATGCCCATCACCGACAACCATGGCGGATTGGCGAAGCGGCTCTTCGCATAAAAGATCATGCCGAGAAACGACATCACTGTCGGGATCAGCACCGTGCTGCCCAGCACCGCAATCCGTTCGCGCTCGCTGTGCGGACAATGGCGCAGTGTTTCCCAGCGGGCACCTGCCATCCAGTAAAGCGGCCGCATCCAGCGGTCCCACTTGGTGGGTTGGTTGATTTCTGGAAGGGGGTCAGTGGAAATGGGCCAATTCATGGACAGCGGACGCTAGCCGCCTCTCGGTTCAATCGCGAGCGGAATGTAGTTGATTGCGGAATAATGTGTCAGGCCATGATCGCCTTCACCGGTTTGTCGGTTTCGACGCCAGTGAGTTTTTAATCGAGACCTTGGAACTTGGTGGTGAATCGTTCGTGATCGATGCCAAACTGATGGAGCAGCGTGGCATGCAGGTCGTGGACGCGGACGACGTCCTTTACCGAGGCGTAACGGACATCATTCGCTTGCCACGACGAGGCCGTGCTCGTCCCTTATCCGGCGTGATCGACGGATCTAGCGCACGACGGTCGAAGGATCGGCGATGGGAGACTTCACGGTGCTGACTTCGGTAGTGGCGATGTCCAGGTCGGCGTTGGCCGGCAGCAGCCGATACAGGCGGTCGAGGCTAACGAGGACATCGCCGGTAAGTCGGTCGATCTTTTCGTGCAGGTGGCCGATTTCGAGTTCGGCTTTCAAGTTCACGTCATACTCGATGTCAGCGTGCACCCGGTCCTTGGCGGCCTGGCGGTTCTGGCTGAGGAGCACAAAGACGGACAGGAAGATGGCCTCGAGCGAGACGGCGAGAGTGAGGAAGCCGAAGGGATACGGGTCGAACTGCGGAATGCCCGGGATATGCATCCAGTTCACGATGAGCCAAAAAGCGAAGATGCCGACGTGGATGAGCAGAAAGGGAATGCTGCCGGCAAACTCCGCGATCCAATCGGCGGTTTTCTGCACCATGGTGCGTTTGTCTTCGGTCTCCTCGTTGACATTGCGCGTGGCCGTATGGCGGAGCCGTTCGACGGTCACGCGGTGGCGGCGTCCCAAGGCGGCGAGCAATTCCATGGCGGCTTTGGGGCGGAGTTCGAGGAACTTCTCGAGATCATCGCGGTCGAGCCGCAGCGTCTGCGTTTGCTGGATCGCCACCACAGAGGCGCTGCGTGTGCCGTTGTCGAGCATCGAGAGTTCGCCGAAGAAATCGCCGCGGGTCGAGACTTCGAGGACAATGCGCTCGCCGGTATCGTTCTTGAAGAACACCTCAACCTCGCCGGAACTTATGACGTAGATCGCGCCGCCGGGATCCCCATAATTGAAGATGGTTTGCCCGGGAGCAAAATTGACAATGTCGAGTTGCGCGGCGAGTTCCGCGCGCTCGGAATCATCGAGCAACTGGAAGAGCGGAACTTCTTTGAGCAGGTCGGCTTCGGGAAACATGGGCAAAGATATAGCGGCAAGCGAGCGGGTGGGCAAGAGCGCTAACCGGGCCGACCTGGGTAGATTTCATATTTTCCAGGAAACCGGAACGAGGCACTCCAATCATGGTGCCGGATGAAGTGAGTCCAAATTAGGTTTTCCGGTGAATTGCTACACCCACTCGGCACACGTCAACTCCGCCTGCACGAGCACGGACCCCACGGCTTCTTCCAGCAAATCGGGCGGGTAGCCGTATTTGCTCAGGATGCGTTTCACCATCACTTTGATTTTGGCCCGTGTGCTTTCCTGATTGCTGGACATCCTTGGCAAGGCGGATGAGTTCAACTTCCATGATCTCCATCGTCAAAATTGCGGCCGCCCCGACCACGTGTCGATCGTTCGGCTTCAGATGAAGCCTTGTGGCCGTGACTTACATGCTGGTCAGCCAGTCCCTGAACGCCGTGCGGTCCGCCGCCATTTGAAGCGCCACCTTCTCGCGGTTGGCGAGGATGGCGAGGCGTTCGGGAATCTCCACGGAGCCGGGGCCGAGTTCGGCTTCCATCACGTCCGGGAATTTCGCCGGATGTGCCGTTTCCAAGGTGACGGTGGACGTGCAGGGATGCGTGGCACGCCAAGCGCGGGCCGCGAGCCAGCCGACCGCACCGTGCGGATCGATCTCGTAATTGCAGATCGACTTCACCTCGCGGATGGCGGCGCGAGTCTGGTCGTCGTCGAAGCACATCCCGCCGATCCTGGATTTCATTTCCTCCCATGAGCCGCCGAAGAGCGCCTGCATGCGGACGAAGTTCGATGGCGCGCCGACATCCATCGCGTTGGAAATCGTGGGCACGCTCGGACGCGGCGAGTAGTTGCCGGTGCGGAGGAACTCAGGCACCACGTCATTGCGGTTGGTGGCGGCGATGAAATGCTCCACCGGCAGGCCGAGCTTCATGGCGAGCAGTCCGGCGGTTAGATTTCCGAAGTTGCCGGATGGCACCACGAAGACAGGCTTCACGCCTTCCGGTAGCTGGCGGGCGGCGTGGATGAAGTAGAAACTCTGCGGCACGAGGCGGGCGAGGTTGATGGAGTTCGCCGATGTTAGATTGAGGTTTTCCGAGAGTTCGCGGTCGAGGAAGGCGGATTTGACGAGTGCCTGGCAGTCGTCGAACGAACCGTCGATCTCCAGGGCGGTGATGTTTCCGCCGAGTGCGGTGAGTTGTTTCTCCTGAAGTCCCGAGACCTTGCCTTTCGGATAGAGGATGACGACGCGGGTTCCCGGCACGTTGTGGAAGGCGGAGGCCACCGCGCCGCCGGTGTCGCCGGAGGTGGCGACGAGGACTGTTAGAAGACGGTCTTCACCCCGGGTGAACCACGCCATCAGGCGGGCCATGAAGCGCGCGCCGAAATCCTTGAAGGCCAGCGTTGGTCCGTGAAACAGCTCCAGCACATGATCACCCGGGCCGAGCGTGACGAGCGGGGCGTCGAAGGTGAGGGTGCCTTCGACGATGTCTACCAAGGCCTGCGGCGGGACGTCCTCACCGAAGAAGGCGTCCGCCACGGCGATGCCGGTCTCCGTGAAGCTGAGGTGACGCCAGATCTTCCAGAAGTCCTCACCTAACACGGGCAGGCGGTCCGGCATGTAAAGTCCGTTGTCCGGCGGCAAGGAACGCAGGATGGCCTCCTTGAGATCGACGCGGAACGCGGGGTTGTTGGTGGAGTGGTAGAGCACGGGGATGAAGCGCTAAATCTCAAGCACGAAATTAGAAATGAGAGAAGGATCCATCAAGTTCAGGATTTCGTTGGAGTCATGATTCATTTTGATGAAAGCGATCACGCTGAGGCATCTTGCAAGCCTGCCCTTCCGTTTCGGATTTGGTGCTTAGGATTTCGTGCTTTCCACCACATGCACGCCATGCGGGTTGATGCGTGAGACGTAGGACTGGTTGTTGATCGGGATCGCGGAGAAGACCTTGGCGATGGCGTCCGCCACCTTGCGGGCGGTTTCCTCGCCTTCGCACAGGGCGAAGACGGATGGCCCGGCACCCGAGATGGAGAAACCGAGGGCACCGGCGGCGAGGGCGGCGCGTTTGGCCTTGTAGAAATCCGGGATGAGTTTCTGGCGGCGCGGCTCGGCGATCACGTCGTGGATGGAGCGCGAGATGAGACCGTAGTCCTCCTGGATGATGCCGCACAGCAGGCCGCCGAGGTTGCCGATCTGCTGGGTGGCGTTTTCCAGCGGGATTTCCTTGGGCAGGATCTCGCGGGCGACTTTGGTTAGAATCTCGATGTCCGGATGAACGACTGCGGCCCAGAGGTTCTTGGGCGCGGGAAGCTGCGCGACGTCGAGTTCGTCGTTGGAGCGGATGAAAACGATACCGCCTAGCAGGCAAGGGCCGACGTTGTCCGCGTGCCATGCGCCGTCGGCCGAGGCTTCACCGGCCATGGCGAAGGGCAGCAGTTGTTTCTTGCTGAGTGGCTCGCCGATGAGGCAGTTTACGGCGAAGGCACCTGCGACGGCGGAGGCGGCGGACGAGCCGAGACCGGAGCCGAAGGGCATCTTCTTGTGGATCTCCATCTCGATGCCGCGGTCGGTCATGCCGAGATGCTTGAGCAGGTCCAGCGCGGCCACGCCGGCGGTGTTTTGCGCGGGATTCTTGGGAAGCTTGCCGTTGTCTCCGGTGATTTTGGTGATGTGCAGTCCGGGTTTCTCGGAATGGCGGACGACGATTTCATCGCCGGGAGCATCGATGGCAAAGCCGAGGACGTCATAGCCGCAAGCGACGTTGGCAACCGTGGCGGGGGCGAAGACTCGGATTTCTGTAGGTGCGGACATGGAAATGTGCGGAAAACGATTGCGCCAGACCGTGGATGCGGTGGCGGATGGCCGTGGAACGGGCGGAGTCTGACGGGTCCGCGGTGGCTTGTTCAAGCCCGGAAACGAACCGCCGAGAGCTTAGTGGACGATGTCGTAGATCAGGATCTTGCTGCTCAGAGGCTTGAGCACCTCTTTCACTTTCTTCACATGCAGCGGGTCTTTCTCGTAGTTCCCGAGAGCGGCGGCGGAATCGAAGCGCATGACGAAACCGACATCGAAGGAGTCATCCACGATGGGCCGTTCCGACGCGAGGGCCGTGCCGTGATCGATGGAACGGACGCCATGGATCGAGCGGAGTTCATCAGCCGTGGAACGCAAGGCCTGGCGGTCTTGCGGGTTTCCCGGGCGTTTCAACCAGACCAGCACGACGTGATCGACGCTGCCACGGGCGGCGGGCGGGTTGATTGCCGTGCAGGAGATGAGCGAAAGGGCGGTGGCGAGGGTGAGCAGGAGTTTCATGGGATGATGTTGGATTCGCGGTGACTGATGCGCCGTTGGATTCAGAAGAACCACCAGCCGTTTTTCTTGCGCTTGTAGGAGCCGTCTCCCAC
>CANBTO010000045.1 GCA_947372405.1 Verrucomicrobiaceae bacterium | reverse complement strand
TCCGGTCAGCAAGATGATCGAAGTCACGCTGGAACCGGCGAAGAGCAAGGTGAAGCCGCAGGAGAAATCCAGCCTGCGCGTCACCCTGAAAGACGCCGATGGCAAACCGGTCACCGGCACCGCCGTGCTTGCGGTGTATGACAAGTCGCTCGAAGCCATCACTCACGGCTCGAACGTCGGCCCGATCCATGAGAATTTCTGGAAGTGGAAGAACAGTTATTCCGCCAATTCCAAGGGCAACTCGCTGCCGTTTTGTCCGGGCAACCTTCTGCGCCCGAAAGTGACCGGCATGCAGTCTCTTGGTCAGTTTGGTGACGATGGTTCATACTCCATGGGATGGGGTGGCGCTGGATTTGGACGTGGTGGTGGAAAAATAATGACGTTCACGGGGATCATGTCGGAATCCGATGGCGTGGGTGGTGCTGTAATGCCTGCTCCTATGGCGATGGCTGCATCCGAAGCATCGACGAAGTCTGTCTCAGGGATCGTTACCGCTGGAAACCGCAGTGGTGACGCAGCTAACTCGCGCAACAGCATCGACGCTATCCTCAACAACCCCAATGGCGCACCCGTACCCGCGCCCATTCTCGTCCGCAAGGACTTCGCGGACCTGCTCAAGTGGTCCGGTGCGATCCAGACCGACGCCGAAGGCCACGCCGAGATCTCGCTGGAGTTCCCCGACAATCTAACGACATGGAAGGCCCGCGTCTGGACACTGGTTTCCGGCACACGGGTCGGCGAGGGCAGCACGGAGATCATCACCTCGAAGGAACTGTTAGTCCGTCTGGAAGCGCCGCGTTTCCTCGTTGAGCGCGATGAGGCGGTGTTCAGCGCCGTCGTCCACAACGACCACGACGCGCCGAAGTCGGTCAAGGTTTCGCTAGAACTCGATGGCAAGAACCTCGAAGCCATCGACGGCTCGGCGAAGACGGTGGAAATCGCGGCGCGCGGGGAAAGCCGTGTCGATTGGCGGGTCAAGGCGCTCAATGAAGGCGAGGCGACGCTGCGCATGCGCGCCGATGCCGGTGACGATGGCGACGCCGTGGAGCGCAAGCTGCCGGTGCTCGTGCACGGCATGTCCCGCCAGGACGCATGGAGCCGCGCGGTGGAGCCGGGCCAGGACTCGGCGCGCATCCTGATGGAAGTGCCGGAACAACGCCGCCCTGATCAATCGAAGCTCACGGTTAGATTTTCGCCGACCATTGCCGGCGCGGTGGTGGATGCGATTCCCTATCTCGTGAGTTATCCCTATGGCTGCACCGAGCAGACGCTCAACCGCTTCGTGCCGGCCGTGATCGCGCAGCGCATGTTGAAGGATCTCAAGATCAACCTCGCCGAGGTCAAGGCCAAGCGGACGAATCTCAATCCGCAGGAACTCGGCAACGCCGCGGACCGTGCCGCGCAGTGGAAACAATGGAAGGAGAACCCGGTCTTCGATGAGGACGAGATGCACAAGATGGTTGCCGCCGGAGTGGACAAGCTGATGGCCATGCAGAACTCCGATGGCGGTTGGGGATGGTTCTCCGGCCACGGTGAATATTCTTATCCGCACACCACGGCGGTCGTCGTGCATGGCTTGCTCATCGCCAAACAAAACGGCGCGGAGATTCCGGAACGCATGCTCAACTCCGGCATCGGCTGGTTGACGGTCTATGAGAGGAAACAGGTAGCCGCATTGCAGCTCCACGTCGAGCGCGAGGCGATCCGCAAGGCGGGCGGCAAGATCAAGTATGACAATCGTTACGAAAAATCCGAATGCGATGCCATCGACGCCTTCATCCGCATGATCCTCGGTGAGGCGCAACGTGATTCCGAGCCGATGCTCGCATTCCTCTATCGGGACCGCGTCGAACTGCCGGTTTATGCCAAATGCCTCGTCGGGCTGGAACATCACCGCAAGGGCGATGAGGCGCGCCGCGACGAGTTGATGAAGATGGTTTCCCAATACCTCAAACGCGATGCCGAGAACCAGACGGCCTATCTCGAACTCGAAAACACCAACTATTGGTGGTGCTGGTATGGCAGCCAGGTGGAGGCGCACGCATGGTATCTCAAGCTGCTCGCCGCCGTGAAACCGAACGACCCGGACACGCGCGGACTGGTGAAATACATGGTGAACAACCGCAAGAACGCTACCTACTGGGAATCCACGCGGGACACGGCCTATGCCATCGAATCCATCGCTGCGTATTTCAAAGCCAGCGGCGAGGACGCGCCGGAAATGGATGTGGAAGTTGCACTCGATGGCAAAACCCTCAACAAAGTGACCATCAACCGCGACAACCTCTTCACCTTCGATGGCACCGCGTTTCTATCAGGCGAGGCCGTCACCAGCGGCAAGCACGTGGTGGAGTTGAAAAAATCCGGCAAGGGCACGCTTTATGTGAACGCCTACCTCGAAGTCTTCACGCTGGAGGACAAGCTCCGCGCCGCCGGGCTCGAAGTGAAAGTGCAGCGCCATGTATCCAAACTCGTCGCGCTCGACAAGGAAACCGAAGTTCCCGACGCCACCGGCTTGATCGCCAAACAACGCGTCGAACGTTTCCGCCGCGAACCTCTCACCGATGGAGCGTCGTTGAAATCCGGCGATCGCATCGAGGTGGAGCTCGTGCTTGAAAGCAAGAACGACTACGAATACCTGCTCTTCTCCGACGCCAAGGCCGCTGGCTTTGAAGCGCTTGATTCACTCAGCGGATACATCTCGGGAGACGGTGGAATGAGCGCCTACATGGAGCCGCGCGACCAGACGGTGGATTTCTTCATCCGCGCGCTGCCACGCGGCACCCAGACGCTGCGCTACCAACTCCGTGCCGAGGCACCGGGAACCTACAAGGCCCTGCCCGCCACCGCCAAGGCCATGTATGCGCCGGAGCTGCGCGGCAACTCCGAGGACATCCAGCTCAAGATCGAGTGAAACGGCTGGATCTATCAGAAATCCCGCTCGCCGTGGCCGCCGAGGATCGCGTCGTAGGCGGCATATTTGTAGAGGTCGCCCAGCGTCGGGTAGTTGAAGCAGGTGCGGTTGAACAGATCCGCGGTGGCGTTCATCATCATGGCCACGAGCCCGATGTGCACCACCTCGGTCGCCTGCTCGCCCATGACATGCACGCCTAACAGACGCATGTCATCGCGGTGGAACAGGAGTTTGAGGAAACCGGTGCTGTCGCCGATGATGTCGCCGCGCGGGATGTCCGCATAGCGGGCGCGCCCGACGATATAGGGGATGTTCTTTGCGGTGAGGGTGGCTTCGGTTTCCCCCACACAACTGGCTTCCGGGATGGTATAGATGCCCGTAGGCAGCAAGGGGGCGATTTCACATTTCAGCATTTCCCCGAAGGCATGGCAGATGGCGACGCGCGCCTGTTCGATGCCGGTGGCCGCCAGCGCCGGTGGTCCGATGACATCGCCCGCAGCATAGATGTCGGGGTTTTCGGTGGACTGGAAATGCGAGTTCACCTGCACCAGGCCGCGGTTGCCGGGGGTAAGGCCTGCGGCTGCCAGATCGAGCGTGCCGGTGTTGCTGCTGCGTCCCGCGCAGACCAGCACGCCATCACCTGCAAGCGTTGCGCCGGATGACAGGTTGAGGATGACGTCGTCGGGATGTGATGTGTCGCATGACAGCACTTTTTCCTGCCAGTGGAAATGCACGCCGTTGGCCGTCATGGCAGCGGCAAGATTTGTCGAAATCTCCGCATCGAGAAAGGGCATCAGCGTATCCCGGCCGTCCACCAGATGAACTTCCACACCCAGCGCGGCGAAGGTGCCCGCATATTCGCTGCCGATCACTCCGCCGCCGATGACGATGAGTTTCTTCGGCAGGCATTTGAGTTCGAGGATCTCGTTGGAGTCGTGAATCCTGTCATCTGCGAATTGAAACTCCGGCGGTCTGAGAGGTGAGGAGCCGGTGGCGATGAGGATTTTGCTGCCACGAATCAAGGTTTCGACGCCGCTGTCATCTGTGATGCGAATCGTATGTGCGTCCACGAAACTCGCGGCACCATGAAACCTCGTTACACCGCGGTGGGCCAGTCGTTCCTCAACGCGCTGGCGCTCGTTGCCGGTGACCAGTTTTTCATGGCTCATGAAATCATTGATGGTGGCCTCGCGGCGGAGCGAGAGATCGACACCGAAAAGCCTGCGCGAACGCCAGCCGGAAAGCATGAGCGAGGTCTCGCGCAAGGTCTTGCTTGGGATGGTGCCGGTATTGATGCCCGCACCGCCGAGCAACGAGGTCTTCTCCACCAGTGCGACCTTTTTGCCGATGAATCCTGCGGCCACCGCGCCACTGGTTCCGGCCGGGCCACCACCCAGGACGATGAGATCGAAATCGGGCGAATCGGATACAGTCATGTGGTTGGCTTCGGTGTGGATGTTTGGTTAAAGCCTGGATAAGCCCAAGCTTATGACGGATTGATGAAACCCAACCATCCGCCGAAATGCGGAACTGTCAATTTCCGTCGCTCAGATCACTTCAACAGCGCGAGGATCGGCTGCGGCCAGATGCCGAGGACCAGAGTGGCCACGGTGAGGAGGGTGATGCAGGCCCGGCTGATGCAGGGAAGTGTGACCGGCTGGCTGTCTCCCGGATTCGCCCACCACATGGCCCGGATGACATTGAAGTAGTAGTAGAAACCAGCGGCTGCGGCGATGAACGCGACACCGACACCCGCCCACAGGCCGGCGTTCACGGCGAGCGAGAAGACGAGGAACTTGCCGACAAAGCCAGCGGTGAGCGGCACACCCGCCAGCGCGGCTAACAGAACCGTCAGTGCGAGGGCTAGCACGGGATTGGTTTTGCCGAGGCCGTTGAAATCGCTGATGTTCTCTCCATCGCGCTGGATGCGGATCTGGGCGAGGATGAAGAACACGCCAAGCGTCATGATCAGGTAGGTTGCGAGATATAAGGAAACAACCTGTGCGGACGAGAGCGCATCGGCGGTTTCCTTGGCTCCGGCGGCCAGTGCGAGGATGAGGAATCCGGCGTGGGCGATGGACGAGTAGGCGAGCAGGCGCTTGAAGTTCGTCTGCGGGATGGCGGCGAGGTTACCGAACAGCAGCGTGGCGATGGCGAGGATGAGCAGGAGTTTGATGACCGGACCACGGGTGAGTTCGCTGGCGAGGAAGGGTTCCAGAAAACGGATCATCAGGATGAAGCCCGCTGCCTTGGAGCCCACGGAGAGAAAGGCGGTGGTTGGCGTGGGCGCGCCCTGATAGACGTCAGGAACCCAGACCTGCATGGGCACCGCGCCGATCTTGAAACCAAGACCGACCATGACCAGAGCGATGCCGAAGAGGAGGCCCGAAGAAGGTGAGAGTTGAGGGTTGAGAGTTGAGAGTTGGGCAAGTCTTTCCGGCATCGCGGCGAGGCTCATCGTGCCGGTGCTGCCGTATACCCAGGCGATGCCGTAAACGAGGAAGCCGGTACTGAGCGCGCCGAGGATCAGGTATTTCACGCCTGCCTCGAGCGAGCCGACGTTGCGGCGCATGTAGGAGACGAGGATGTAGAAGGTGACGGTGACGAGTTCGAGTGCGACGAAAGCGCCGGCGAGGTCCTTGGCGGAGGCGAGCCACATCATGCCGGCGCAGGCGAAGACCGGCAGCGCGTAGTATTCACCGGTGCCGTTTTCCGAACCCGGATGATCGGTGAAGCGTGCGAGGATCTTCCGGTAATCGACGGAAAGGAGCACGACGAAGATCGTGGTGACGAGGGCGAAGACCTTATAGAAGCGGGCGAGGGAATCGAACTGATAGAAATGCCACAGCGGCCACTTGGCCCAGTCGGAGCTGGGTCTCGCATCCGGCCCGATGGCGACGATCGTGAGCAGCAGGACGAGTCCGAGTCCGATGGCGGCGGCAGTGCCGACCCATGCCTTGCTTTTCGCAGGCACGAAGGCTTCGGCCATGAGCAGGATCAGGCCGAGGGTGACGGTGAGGGCTTCTAGGTAGTAAGCGGGCATGGGAAATAGGTCGTATAGGTCCTATGGGACTTATTTCAAAAGGTTCAGCAGAAGGTTCGGATAGAGTCCGACGGCGAAGAGGGCCAGCACGAGGAGTAGGGCCGGGATGCGGTCGAGGGGCGTGAGGTCGGCGGCGGACTCGGTGGATTTCACGGCGGGTCCTTGGAAGATGTTGCGGTAGGCGCGCAGCATGTAAACGGCGGAGATGACGACGCCCCAGATGGCGAGGATGCAGGCAATCTGCACGGGGCCGAGGCCGGTGAGGCCGTTGTAACTCTTGAAAGCGGAGAGGAAGACGAGCACCTCTCCTGAGAAGTTGGCAAGACCGGGCAGGCCGATGGAGGCGAATGCGGCGATACCGAAGATGAAGGCCAGCTTGGGTGCGGATTTGGCGAGGCCGCCGAGGTCTGATAGATCGAGCGAGCCGGTGTTGCGTTCGATGCGGTCGGCGAGACCGAAGAGAAGGGCGATCGAAACACCGTGGGCGAACATCAGCAAAACCGCAGCGGATTGGGCGAGAGGGTTTTCCGGGAAGGCGATGAGCGCGGCGATGGCGAGGAAGATGTAGCCCATGTGCATCACCGAGGAATTGCCGAGAAGTCCGTCGAGGCGTTTCTGGGAGATGGTCACAAAGCCGACCCAGAGGATGTTTCCTAACAACAGAACCAGCAGCGGCGTGAGCCAATGTTGCATCCCGACCGGCACGAGCGGGATGGCGATGCGCAGCAACCCGTAGAGGCCGAATTTTTTCAGCACACCGGCGTGCAGCATGGCGACCGGAGCGGGTGCGCTGGCATAGGCCGGTGCGGCCCACGAGTGGAAGGGGAAGAGGGAAACCAGCGTGCCGAAGCCGACGAGCAGCAGAGCGGCGATGCTCTTCTGCGAGTGCTCATCGACGTTATTTCTGGCAGCGATCATCGAGGCGATGTCGTAGGTGCCTGTGAGGTTGGCGAGCCAGACGAGACCGGCGAGCAGGATAATCGATCCCAGGCCAAGGTAGATGGTGATTTTCCAGGCGATCTCCTTGCGGTCGCCGCGGCCGAGCATACCGATCATGAGGAAGGTCGGGATGAGGGCGAGTTCGTGGAAGGCGTAGAAGAAGAACAAGTCCGTGGCGGCGAAGGCACCGAGCGCGCCGCCGGAGATGAGGAGTGAGGAACCGAAGTAGAGTTTTTCTTTTCCTTCGGGGGCCTTGCCGGAAAGAACCGCCGCGAGAGTGACGATGACGGTGAGCAGCACCATGATGGCGCTCATGCCATCGGGGAATCCGAAGGCCAGATGGAGCGCGGGTGTTTTAAGTACGGTAAGCGAAAGGCTCCAGCAAGAGCACTGCCAGTTGAACGCGGCGCAGATGCCGAGCACCAGATTGAGCGCGGACGCGCCGACGGCGGTCAGCCGCGCAGGCGCACCCAGCAGAATCGCGATGAAGGCGAGGATCGGGAGAAAGACGAGGAGGGCGAGCATGATGATGAATGTTTAGGTTTTGCCTTTGGCCCGGGATTTGCGGACTGTCTTCGGGGCTGGAATGGCATGGAAGCCCATTTCGCGTGCAGGTTTGGCGGCGGGAGCCATCAATTGGCGAATGGCGTCGAAAACGATTCGGAATTGGCCGTCGTATTTCTTTTCAATCTGTTCCAGCTTGCGGGCCAGGTCGGCGTTGGTAGCGAGCAACTCGCGAAGACGAACGAAGGCGCGCATGATGCCGATGTTCACAAGCAGGGCTCGATCACTCCTGAGAACACTGGACAACATGGCGACCCCTTGTTCGGTGAAAGCCATCGGCGTGGCTCCGCCGAGTTTGCCCAGGCCAGGTATCACATTTTGTGACACCAAGTCTTCGATTTCGGCAGCAGTGAGTTCAAACATGAAATCCGCGGGGAAGCGCTCCATGTTGCGGCGGACAGCTTGTTTGAGGGCGCGGGTTTCCACTTCGTAAAGATCAGCCAATTGGAAATCGAGCATCACCCGCTGGTCCCGGAGGAACAGGATGTTGCGTTCGATTTGAGCCTTGAGGCTGGAGGCGGACATGGCTGCAGTGCGATTCAAAGGAAAACGGTGAAATAAATGACGAGGATGACGCCGAGGCCGAAGGCGAAGGCGTAGCCCTGGAGTTCGCCGGACTGGATCTGGCGGAAGAGGTTGCCGAGGCTGGCTGCGCCACGACTGCAACCACCGACGATCAGACCGTTGATGAGGAACTCGTCGAAGAAGTGTACGATGGCGGCGAAGGCGTCCTGGAAGTAACGGACGAGGATGTTGTCGTAGATGCCGTCGATGTAGAGGCGGTTCCGGAAGAGTGGGATGGAGAGCGGTTCCTTGTCCTTGCCGTTGTAGAGCACGAAGCCTGCGAGCAAACCGAGGATCAGCGAAGCAAGTGAGGCGATGAGGATGATGGTGTGTCCTTCGTGATGGGCTTCGGGGAGAGCGCGCGGGTCGATGGCGTTGAGCGGACCGGTCAGCCAGGCGGAGCCGATCGCCATGGCAGCGAGGATCACCAGCGGGACGAACATCAAGGGGCCGACCTCGTGGGCGTGGTCCGCGTTTTCCGAACGGTGTTTGCCAAGGAAGGCCACGACGAACGCGCGGGTCATGTAAAAAGTGGTGAGGAAGGCCACAAAAATGGCGATGACGAACAGTGTTTGGTTTTTGCCGTAGGCCGCGGCGAGGATTTCTTCCTTCGAATAGAACCCGGACGTCACGAAGGGCACGGCGATCAAGGCGGCGGTACCGAGAGCGAAGGTGATGCCGGTGATGGGCATCTTCTTGAGCAGGCCGCCCATTTTCCAGATGTCCTGTTCGTGATGGCAGGCGTGGATGACCGCGCCGGAACCGAGGAAGAGCAGCGCCTTGAACCAGGCATGGGTGAAGAGGTGGAACATGCCGGCTTGGCCGTGTACGAGTCCGACGGCCATGACCATGTAGCCGAGCTGTGAGAGTGTCGAGTAAGCGAGCACGCGCTTGATGTCGTCCTGCTGGGTGGCCATCAGCGCGGCGGCGAGCGAGGTGAGGCCGCCGGTCCATGCGATGACCGTGGATGCGGGCAGGCCTTCGAAATGTTCGAAACCGAGCGAGAGTTGCACGCGGTAAAGCATGTAAACCCCGGCGGCGACCATGGTGGCGGCGTGGATGAGTGCGGACACCGGAGTGGGACCTTCCATGGCGTCGGGCAGCCAGACGTGGAGCGGAAGCTGCGCGGACTTGCCGACCGCTCCGCAGAAGATGCAGAGCACCGCGGCTGATAGAGTGGCGGTTGATACGGCCACGGGAATGTGCATCTCACCAAAGGAGAGCGTGCCGGTGATGCCCCATAGCATGAGGATGCCGACCATGAATCCGAAGTCGCCCACGCGGTTGCAGAGGAAGGCTTTCTTGGCGGCGTCCGCGGCGGAGTTCTTCTGATACCAGTGGCCGATGAGCAGGTAGGAGCTGAGGCCGACCAGTTCCCAGAAGATGAAGGTCATGATGAAGTTGTTGGCCAGCACGATGCCGGTCATCGAGAACATGAAGAGCGAGAGCCCGGTGAAGTAGCGGGCCTTCGCTTCATCGTCCTTCATGTAGGCGAGCGAGAAGACGTGGACCAGCGCACCGACGCCGGTGACCACGATCATCATGCCGGTGGAGAGTTGGTCGAGCTGGATGCCGATCTGGAGGTTGAAGTCGCTGACGGTCGCCCAGTTGAACGAGCTGGTCCCGGTTTTACCTAACAGGGGAAACGAAATCACCAGCGTGGCCACGGCGGACGCTGTGGAAACCAGCGGCACCAGCGGGTTTTTGCGCAGGACGAGTTGGTTCACCGCTGCACTGACGAGCGGGAGGAAGAGGAGTATCCAGGCGAGGGTCATAAAGAGTGTGAAGTGATCAGTGAGCAGTGCTCAGTGCAAGAGCTCAGCCTTTCAGGCTGGTCAGCTCGTCGGTGTGGATGGTTTGGCGCGAGCGGTAGAGTGCGACGATGATGGCGAGTCCGACGGCGACTTCGGCGGCGGCGACGGTGATGACGAAGAAGACGAGCATCTGGCCGTTGTAGTCCGGCAGGCCGTTGACGGTGTTGAAGCGGGAGAATGCGACCAGGCTCAGGTTCGCCGCGCTGAGCATGAGCTCAAGGCACATGAAGACGATGATGATGTTGCGCCGCAGCACCACGCCCGCGAGGCCGATGGCGAAGAGCAGACCGGATACGAGGAGGTAGTCGTTGAGGGTGGCCATGGAAATGAGTTGGAAGTGATCAGTGAGCAGTGATCAGGAATTATTCCGCCTGTTTTTTGGAGAGCGCGACGACGCCGATGGTGGCGACTAGGAGGAGGACGCCTAGAATCTGGAAGGGAAGGTTGTAGTCCGTGAAAAGAGTGTGCCCGATGAGCTGGACGTCAGGCAGGCGGCCATCCTTGAGGGATGCTGCGATTTTTCCGCCTTGATTGAAATGGGTGGCGGCGGCGGCGAGCGTTTCCTTGTTGAGGACAGGCGCGGCTTTGTCAGGCGTGCGGGAGAGGATGCCGATGAGTTGCACGATAAATGCCACCACCAGCCCGAGACCGGCTGCGAGCGGAGCCAAGCCTTTTGCCCGCTTCTGCTCGTCCTGGATGTCCAAAAGCATGATGATGAAGAGGAACAGCACCATCACCGCGCCGGTATAGACGAGAATCTGGATGACACCGACGAAGAAGGCGCTCAGGCCCACGAACAATCCGGCGAGGCCGACGAAGCAGGCGACGACCGACATGGCGCTGGAGACCGGGTTTCTAAACGCAACCACGGCGGTGCCGCCGATGAGCATGACCGTTGCGAAGAGCCAGAAAAGGTAGGAGGGCATTTGGTTACTTGTTATAAGTTATTTGTTATTGGTGGATGATCAGTGAGGTCCTTTTAACTTTTAACCAATAACTTTTAACATCATTTCAGCTCGTTCCATTTGTTCACCAAACCGGTGCGGACTCCGCCGATTTCGTAGAGCTTCTTCTTGTCGTGGACCATGTCGGCGCGTTTGAGACCGGTGATGAGGTAGTCCTTGCGGAGGAAGATGGCTTGTTCGGGGCAGACTTCCTCGCACATGCCGCAGTAGATGCAGCGAATCATGTCGATTTCGAATTCCTTCGGGCGTTTTTCCACTTTTGCCCATGGATCGTCGGAAGGGATTTCGCCGGGTGTGATCTTGATTGCTTTGGGCGGGCAGATGAACTCGCAGAGTTGGCAGGAAACGCAGCGTTCGCGGTCCTGTTCGTCGGTGACGAGGGTGGGTGCGCCGCGGTAGTAGTCCGGGAGATGGGAGTCCCAGCGTTGTTCAGGGAACTGCATGGTCACGCCAAGACCAGAGGAAGCAAGTGAGTCCGCTCCCGCGGATTTTCCCCGGAGGGATTTGACCGCGTGGGTCATGGTGAGGAAGAAACCCTTGATGAGGGCTCCGAAGTAGATCTTCTCACCGAAGTTGAGCTTCGGGCGCTGGAGTTTGACGACGGCCATCTGAGAGATTGAGGATAGGGGATTGTGGATGCAAATGGGAAATCAGGCCCGCAGTGGTTTCGGGTGCTCTTCGGAAACCTTGGCGACCCAGATGACCGAGGCGGTGACGATAACCAACAGGACAGCGCCGATGCCGAGGATGAGCGCGGTCAGTTGCGGTGCGGCGATGATGAGCGCGGCGAGGAAGACGTTGATGAGTGCGGCTTCGAAGAAGATCACCCAGCCGAGTTTCATGAGTTGGTCATAGCGGAAACGCGGCACCGTCCAACGGACGAGGATGAAGAAGAGGATGAAGATGACGAGTTTCGTCACGAAGGCTCCCAGATGGATGAGGCCGCCGAAATGGAAGTCTCCGATGTGGAAATCCTGAATGTATTTGTCCAAGGTGAAACCGACCGACCAGCCACCAAGGAAAAGGGTGACGATGAGCGCGGAGCCGATGACCATGGCGGCGTATTCACCCATGAAGAAGAGGGCGAATTTCATCGAGGAATATTCGGTATGATAACCGCCGACGAGTTCGGTCTCGCACTCCGGCAGGTCGAATGGCATGCGGTTGGTTTCCGCGAAGATCGAGATGGTGAAGATCAGGAAGGCGATGAAGGCGGGAATCCAGAACAGCGCGGTCTGGAGGTCCGGCAGGCCGAGGTGGCCGTTTTTCCACAGCGGCAGCAACAGCCAGCCATTGTCCGCCTGGAACTGGACGATCTTGCCGAGGTTGAGTTCGCCGAAGTAGAGCAGGACCGGGATGATCGAGAGGCCGAGCGAGATTTCGTAGGAAATCATCTGGGCCGTGGAGCGGACGCCGCCGATGAAGGGGAACTTCGAGTTCGAGGACCAACCGGCCAGCGTGATGCCATAGACTGACAGAGAGGAAACCGCGAAGACGAAGAGCGGACCCACGTCGATGTCCGCGATGACGAGTTTTTCCGTATGACCGAAAATCGAGATCGGCGAGCCGAAGGGCACCACGCAGACCGTGATCAGCGCGGGCACCACCGTGAGAGCGGGAGCCATCCAGTAAAAAGCCTTGCGCACGTGCTCTGGAGTGAAGTCCTCCTTGAGAAACAGCTTCAGGCCGTCGGCCATCGGCTGCACGAGTCCGAAGAAATGGAAGTCCTTCTTGAAACCTAACAACGAGAGCGGAATGCCGACACGGTTCGGTCCGACGCGGTCCTGGATGATGGCGGAAAACCGGCGCTCGAAATACACCGAGATCGGCACGAGCGGCAGGACCACAATGAACGTGAGGACGACGATCTTGACTAGAATGATCAGAATCTGAATGGCGAGTTCCGGCATGGAGACGGAGAGAGTTAAAAGTTATTGGTTAAAAGTTATTGGGGCGAGCCGCCTTCGTGGACGGGTTTGGTGGTGGCGGCTTTGCGGAGGTAAGATATGTAGCCGTTGAGGAGAGCGACGGCTTTCGCTGCGAGTTCACGGCCTTGATTGAGAATTGCAACGTCAACGAGTCCCTCATCCGAAGCGGTGATCATGTGGTCGATGGTTTCCCAGCAGGAACCGCGGGCGTTTGAGCAGAATTTGGCGTTATCCAGATAGTGGAACCGGCCGTAGCCTTCGGCGATGTTGGCCGTGGTCGATCTGGCCGCGCGCAGGATTTGATCCCCCAGCCGGTATCGCTCATCTTTCGGGATAGCCTTGCAAAATGTTCGGGCCACGAACACTCGAAGTTCCCGGCATGCCTTCCAGCATTCCAGATCTTCGAAAGTTCTGAGTGATTCGCGGTCCATTTTCTTGCCTAATAACTTTTAACCAATAACCTTTAACCATTTATTCTTCCCGCCGCTTTCGCCGCACGTTCGTTGGCAAGGAGAAGAATCTGATAGCCGGTTTCGGTGACCACCGTGCCCTGATGGCCGATCTTTGAAAGTGTGAGTCCGTTGAGTTCGCGGATGCTTTCGGCCATGGCTTTGAAGATGTCCTCGATGTGGTGGGTTTCGTTTTTTCCACCGGAGAGGGCGAGGATGAGGTCGCGGAGGATTTCCCAGTCGTCATGGGCCTGGCCGGGCAGTTCGAGTGCGCGGTTGAGGCGCTGGAGGCGGCCTGATAGATTGACCATCGATCCACGTTTTTCGGCGAAGGATACGGCGGGCAGCACCAGATGGGCGGCAAGCGCCGTGGGGTTGGCGGTGACGTGGGTCTGGAGCAGGAAGTCGAGTTTCGCGAGGTCGTCGAAATGGAAACCCGCGTCCGAGATCAGGTCCTCGCCGAGCACGATGAGCGCCTTGATGGCTCCGGAGCGGACGCCATCGCGGATCGAGTCAAGTTTGGCAAACGGGTCTTCGGTTCCGAGGACGAGCTTCGCGCCGGTGGTATTGGGGTTGCGGTCGGCGGCGAGCAGCAGGGCGTCCGCTTCGGAGAAACGCGGCACGAGCGAGAGGTTCGCGGTGCCGATTTCAGTGGCGAGAGCCTTCGTCAGGAAGAGCTCCTCGTTGGTCATGCGGCCGGATGCGATGACGGCAACCTGTGCCGGGGCGAGGCCCTTGATTTTCGCAGCGGCGGATTTCAGAGCATCGGTCCATGTGGTCTGGACGTGCTGGGCACCGTCTTTCACGAGTGGTTCGGTGAAGCGCCCCTCGCTGTCGATGTAATGGAAATTCAGGCGGGACGAATCCGGCATCCAGCAGGAGTTGACGTCGTTGTTCTGTCGCGGAGTGATGCGGTGTAGCTTGTTGCCGCGGGTCCAGATGGTGATGTTGGTGCCCGTGCCGCAGTTGACGTCGATGCTCGGGGTTTCCTTGAGGAACCAGACCCGCATCTGGAAACGGAAATCGTTGGAGGTCAGCGCGCCGACCGGGCAGATGTCCGCGGTATTGAGCGAGTAGTTCGAGTCCAGCAGGCGGCCCGGGTGGACCGTGAGCGTGGTGTGCGTGCCGCGCTGGGTGAAACCGAGCACCGGATCGCCGGCCACCTCGTCCATGAAGCGGATGCAGCGGCTGCACATGATGCAGCGCTCGTCGTCGAGCCGGATGCGCGGGCCGATATCTACGTTTTTAGGCTTCTTAACCTTCATGTCCACGAAGCGCGAGACGCCACGGCCATGCTCGACCGATTGTTCCTGAAGACGGCACTCGCCCGCCTGGTCGCAGATCGGGCAATCGAGCGGATGGTTGATCAGGAGAAACTCCATGACTCCCTCACGGCACTTCTCGACGAGCTCACCGGAAGTGCGGATGCCCATGTTTTCCGAAATCGTGTTGGCGCAGGCGATCACCGGGCGCGGCATCCAGCCGATGTTTTCATAGCCGCCCTCGTCCCGTTGCGGCTCCTGGCCCGGCGCGGGGCGGGGAGGCATGCCCATCTGGACGAGGCACATCCGGCAGTTTCCGGGCGAACTAAGCTTTGGATGGTAACAATAGTGGGGAACGATGGTCCCGGCGGTCCGGCAGGCCTCGATCATCCGGGTTCCCTTCGGAAACTGGTGCCAAACGCCGTCAATCTGCACGTTCACCATGCCCTTTTCGGCCGCAAGGTCCTTAGGTAGTTTCAGTTCCGCAGTCGCCGAAATTGGTTCGCTCATGGCTTAAAGGAAAAGCCGGACTGGTGGCTGAAACGTCGTCCGGCGGGGTCGCGCGGGACTATGTCGGCACGTTCCGTACCGGGCAAGCGTGCTTTCCGAAAAATTTTCGGGCGTTTTTCAGCCTGAAAACGTGGGTTTCAGCCCCGAAACGAAAGGTCCCAGCGCCCCCGGCCACGAATGGCGGGATGCGCCGATTCGATCCAGAGTCGAACAAACCCGAATTCGGAATTTTTTCAATTCACGCGATTCCGTGATTTCCATGGGCAGCTATTCATGATAAGGTGTTCTTCGTCACGCGGATTTCCATTCCCTGACACCCGGCCCCCAAGCTGTCATGCGTCGATCCATCGCACCCCCGCGAATCATGTCCATCACCCGCCATGCCGGGTTAGGCGTCGCCGCCGCGCTGATGGTTTGCCTCGCCGCCAGCCCGACCAGCTTCGGAAACGAGACGGACGCAGCACCTTCCCCGAAGGCCCGTGATTTCGGCTTTGCCGTCGCCAGTGGAGCAAACCGGCAACAGCCAGTGAAGAGTGATGCCGATGCCGGCCATGTCACTTTCGTGCCGGAGCTCTCGGCCGCGGTCCTTGGCCTGGTAGGAACCCTGATGCTGCTGGTGCGGCGCAGGCACTAGAGGAGTCCGTTCGTCGGATGTTCCTGTGCTGGTATGGGATTTGAGTCAGTAGATCTTGTAGCCGAAGTCTAACAACACAGCATTGGCGTAATTCGGAACTGTAGAGTCTGCAAACATGCCTTTGACGGTGAAGGTCACGCTGTTATGGCATGTTTCAGCGACGCCGGCGGAAGGCAAGCAGCGCTGCCAGCATTCCCATGATAGCCGCGGAAGGTTCGGGAACGACTCCGTTCGTGCCAAGCGGCCCGATGGGATCCACGGTGAAGCGGCCCACCAAACTGGCGCTGCCTTGGTAGCCT
>CANBTO010000044.1 GCA_947372405.1 Verrucomicrobiaceae bacterium | reverse complement strand
TGACGCCAAACCTTCAGCGGATTCACGGCGCAGCGCACGAATGTTTTCGAAATCCCGTCCAAAAGGCAGGCCAGTCCGCCAAATTCAGCCCGGCGGGCACCGCGGTGGCCGGTGAGGTTTCGGGACTCGTTGGCAGACTTGTCCATCGCCTGACAGATCAAAAAAATTCCGCCCGGGTGTCAACGGGAAACAGCAAGAAATGCGGAGTCTCGGCGGAGGGTTCGGCGGGAGCAGCGGGTGCTTGAACGCGGTGCCACCACCGGACCCGCGGCACCCGAGAGACGGCCGCCGGCACCGATGCCGAGATAACCGATAGATGAGGGTCTGTTGGAGATTGCACTTGTGATCTTCAAACAACAATTTATATCTAACGCAATCATCGGTGGAATGAAGGCGTTCAATGCTGGCGGGATGGACCAAGACGAAAACCATGTTTGCGCTCCGGGCGACGGCGGAATGGCAGCCGCTTCGAGCCATGCCGCCGTGCCGCAGACGATGAGTTCGCTGATGCTCCTGCTGGAAATGCAGCGTGACATGGCGGTGGAGCAGTTGCGCTGTGAGGGCTTGCAGGGTTATCTGGAAACCGTCCTGTCATCCGCAGTCCGGCTTCCGGGATTCGATTGCGGCGGTGTCTATCTGTGCGATAAGAACAGCGGTGAACTGGAATTGATCGCACACCGGGGGCTTTCCGAAACCTTCATCAAACAGGTGGGACATTATCACGGTGATTCCCCGCAGGCGCTGCTGGTCCGTGCCGGAAAACCGGTCTATGGCACGCGCGAGGATCTCCCCCCGGAGGTGGCGGAATCCGTCGCGGCCGAAGGGCTGCAATTGTTGGCGATCATTCCCATCCGCGACGAGGACCGGGTGGTCGCCGCGCTGAATGTCTCGTCGCACGCCCACGCCCGGATCGAACACGCCTCCCGCATCATGCTGGAAACCCTTGCGGCCCAGGCGGAAGGAACCATCGCGCTGATCCGGACGCGCGAGGCGCGCCAGCAAGCGGAACGCCAGTTGTGGCTGGCCGCAGAGGGAGCCGAAATCGGCTCGTGGGTCGCCGATTTCAATTCGGGAGGTTTCGAGGCATCGGAACTCACATTGGCACTGCACGGAATCCCGAGTGACTTCGTGCTAAACGCGGAATCAGCGATGGAGGCGGTCCACCCTGATGACCGCGAAAAGGTGGCAGCGGCCCTGAAACGTTCCATCGAACACGGAGAGCCGTATTCCTGCGAATACCGCACCTGGCTGCCCGGCCGTGAGGGACGCTGGGTTTACTCGACCGCGAGGTTTTTCGATGATCGCGGCCACCGGCGTTTGTATGGCGTCTCCTGGGGCATCACGAATAACAAAAAGTCCGAAGCCGCCCTGCTTGAAGCGCGGGAAACGCTGGAACGCCGCGTGGCGGAGCGCACGGCGGAACTGGAAGCGGCGAATGACGCGCTGCGCGAGCAGACCGAGCATCTGGAAATGGCGCTGGATGCCTCCCACGCCGGGGTTTCAAGCTGGGATATCGGCAGCGAGACTCTCGACTGGGACAACCGGGTGCGCATGCTTTACGGTTTCGAAAAAGATGGGCCCATCACACTCGAAGACTTGTGGGGGGAGATGCACCCCGAAGACCGCGAGAAGCTGCGGGCTGATGTGGCGGCAATCGACTCGCCGGGATGCGAGGATTCATGGAACCATGAGTTCCGCATCATCCATCCGGTCCTTGGGGAGCGCTGGATCGGCCGTCTGGGAAGAGTCGAGCGTGATGAAACCGGCCGCGCCCGGAGGGCTCTGGGCATCACTTTCGACATCACCGATCGCAAGCGCACCGAAGAGTCACTGAGGCGTTCCGAGGAGAAATACCGCAGTCTTTACGAGAGCATGATGGACGCTTACGCGAGCATCGACATGGACGGCCGCATCATCGAGAGCAACCGGGCCTTCCAGGAGATGCTCGGCTACACGCAGGACGAGCTGTGCCAGCTCTCCTATCAGGACATCACGCCGGAAAAATGGCATGCGATGGAGCTGGAGATCGCGGCGGACGAGCGCTTCCTGGCCAGAGGATACACCGAACTCTATGAGAAGGAATACAGGCGCAAGGATGGCTGCGTTTTCCCGGTGGAGTTGAGGACTTTCCTGCTACGCAACCCCAACGGAGTGCCGACCGCGATGTGGGCCATCGTCCGCGATATCACGGAACGCAAAACAGCCGAGCAAACCATGCTCGAATTGAACTATAATCTTGAACGGCGGGTCGCGGAGCGGACTGCGGAGCTGCGCCATTCGGAGGCCCGTTTCCGGCAACTCGCCGAGGCCACCTTTGAAGGCATCGCCATCTGTGAGGATGGCATCTTGATGGATGCCAATCCGCAGCTCGCAGTGATCAACGGCTATGAACTTTCTGAAATGATCGGACGGCCGATCCTGGATTTCATCGCACCGGAATCGCGGGAGTTTCTCGAAGAGCGGATCAAGGATCCCCATGAGACCAATTATGAGTTTGTGGGCTTGCGCAAGGATGGCTCCACTTTTCCCGGTGAAAGCCACGCATTCATGAGGATGTGGCAGGGCAGGCGGATCCGCGTTTCCGCGGTGCGGGATCTAACCAAGGTCAAGCAGGCGGCCGCGCGGTTGCAGGCACAACAGAAAGAGCTCGCGCAGGCCCAGCGTCTCGCCCTGATCAGCGAGATCAGCGCTGGTATCGTGCATCAACTGGCACAACCGCTCAGCGCCATCGGGATGAACATCGCCGCCGCCCTCGCGGATCCTGAAACCTGCGGATCCCCACGTTGCAGGCATCTGGAGATATTGGCGGCCCTTCAGGCTGACGTGGTGCGGATGCGCGATACGATCACCCATCTTCGTGCGCTTGCGGACGTGGAGAGGCCAAAACGTTCGAGCATTGGTTTCAACGAGCTGGTGGAGCGTGTGCTGCCCTTGCTGAGGGAAGAGGCGGGACGTTGCCAAACGAAATTGATGTTCAATCCCGGGCAGAACCTACCAACCGTGTCGGCGGACACGGTGCAAATCAGCCAGGTTGTCCTCAATCTTGTGCGCAACGCCTTCGAGGCCTGCGCGAACAAGGAACCGGACCAGCGCCTGGTCCGCCTGACTACCGGCGTTATGGTGGACGGCAATGTCGAGTTGAACGTGATCGATTCGGGAAGCGGGATTGCCGAAGAGGTGCTTGCACGCATGTTTACTCCTCTTTTTTCGACCAAGCCGGAGGGCTTGGGGATCGGTCTCCGTCTAAGCCGCACCATTGTTCATGCACATGGTGGTGACATTTTCGGACGCAACAACAGCGACTCTCCAGGGGCCACTTTCAGCGTGATCCTGCCGGTGGATGGTGAAACCATACCCTAAAGTATAATACCAATCCGCGCCATCTCCTGATAGCCTCACGCAAGTTGATTTTTAAAAATCCCATGCATGAAACATTCGATCGCAGGAAGCCGGGAAATCCGAGCCTACGATATCGATCTGCAACATGCGTTCGGAAAGGATACGCGAGATGAGGGATGAGGATCATGTGGTTCTGGTTCTGGACGATGACCGATCCATGAGACAGGGACTGGAGCGACTGCTCACGGCACACGGATACCACGTGAAGCTCCATACCGAGCCCGATGAGCTCTTTGTTTTCGGACTACCCGCCGTTCCGGCCTGCCTGCTGCTCGACAACCAGCTTGGCAACGGGATGACGGGACTGGAAGTCCATGCCGAAATGCTCCGGCGCGGGTGGTTCCTGCCCACGGTTTTTCTAACCGCACACTGGAACGTGCATTCCGTGGTCGATGCCATGCGTGCGGGAGCGGACGGATTCCTGACCAAGCCGTTTGATCCGGCGGAGCTGGTTCGCGAGGTATCCCAGGCCTTGCAGCGCGCGCGCGACGGTCACAGGGAGAGCACGATGGCGGCGGACGCGAGGGCAAGAGCCGCATCACTCACTCCGCGCGAGCGGGAGATCGTCCGCCTGGTGGTGGCCGGCCACCTCAACAAGGAAATCGCGGACCAGATGGATCTCGCACTGGTTACCGTCAAGGTCCATCGCTCCAGGGCGATGCGCAAAATGGGCGCCGGGAACCCGGCGGAGCTGGTCCACATCGCCGCGCTTGCCGGTATGATCGGTTAGCGGCTCATGCCGCAGAACAGCGTGACAAATATACCCAAGTACAATTTACAGGAGCGTGTGGAATCCATATCCTCGCGTTCACTCCACTTCCCGTCATGTTCTCCAACCATGCCCAGGCAGTCATCGCGGCGTTCTCGATCCTCGACGACACGCCGCCCTTCTTCCTGATCATGGTGGTCACCATCATTCTCATCCTCACCTCAAAAATTCTGTTTTCCAGATGATGCGGACACCATGTCGGCCGCACGTCCTCATCAGGATAAAAACTTCCCCCGACCAGACACAGTAGCACAACCATGCCGGATGGCGTGCCCATGTTCAAGGGTGTTCATGGGACTACCGCAAGCGATCTTCCGATCGGCCATTCGGCAAACCCCTTTTCCTGTATTTTGAATCAAACATCCAAAGGCGGAAGGAGGCATCCGCCTCATGAAGCTCTCCACCTGTTTGGTGAAGTCCAGGCAGCGGAGTTTCACTTCCATCCAAAAGCATGCATCGTCTCCGCTCGCGACACATCGTCATCCGCTTCAAGCTCGCCTCGTGGACCTTGGTCCTGAAGTGCCTGCTGGTGCCGGCGGCGCTGATCCTGCTGGGTTATGCGCTGATTGAGGAGGACCATAAACTCGCAT
This sequence comes from Verrucomicrobiaceae bacterium, assembly GCA_947372405.1. The sequence continues at coordinate 11,233 of CANBTO010000044.1, read as the reverse complement.
GCCTGGCCCTTGGCATGGCGGTTTCCACAGTGCCGCTGGCGATCTGGCAATGGATGCTTTCCCTGCAGGCCCGCTGCCCTCTGTGCCTGGTGCCGCCTGTGGCCCACAGGGACTGCACCAAACACAGTAGCGCCAGACCGCTGTTTGGCAGTTACCGCCTCCGCGTGGCGAATTCGGTGATCTTCAAAAACCATTTCCGCTGCCCGTATTGCGGGGAATTCACGACCATGGAAACCCGCGCGGACCGCCCGCGAAGCGCGCGGCATGGTGGAAAACCTCACCTTAAAGAGGCAAGCGCGGCGGTGATCGTCACCGATTCACGGCGGCGATCGATGAAATGACTGACCTCCGTGTAACCTGCCTGCTCCAGAAGCTTCAGCGCGGTCATGTAACCATCACCCACGCGTTCCGGCACATGCGCGTCCGCGCCGATGACCACGGGGATGCCGCGCTCGCGCATCATTGCGAGCTGTGAGGGTGAAGGGTTCATTTCCGGCAGCGATTTCTGGACACCGCTGGTGTTAAGTTCCATGGCCACGCCGGTGGTGGCAATGCGGTCGAGGGAGCGTGCGATGATGGGGCGCAGGCGCTCGAAGTCCCAGTCCGCGGGCGACTCGTTCTTGATGAGATCCGGATGGGCGAGGGTGTCGAACAGACCGCTTTCCGCGGAGAGGGCGAGGTGTTCGAAATAGAGTTCCTGATAGGAAAACACGTCGCCAGTATAGAAAAGACTGCGGTAATCCCGCACCTGATAGTGGATGGAGCCGAGCACATGGCTGAGCGGCACGCGCGCGTGGAGCCGTTCAAGCCATGGCTCCACGCCGGGATAATAATCGCTTTCCAGCCCCAGCCGCACGTCAAGCCTGCCGGCGAACCTGTCGCGAGTGGAGTGGATCATTTCCACGTAGTGGTCGAACTGCTCCGGCCGCATCCGCACGCTGGCGGAGAAACCGTCCGGCAGCGGGCAGTGGCAGGTGAAGGTGATGCCCTTGAACCCGCGGGCCAGCGCCACGGCGGCGTATTCGTCCGACTCGCCAAAGGCATGCCTGCAAAGCGTCGTGTGGCAGTGGGATTCGTAAAGCAGCGGCGCGGACATGTCGGCGCGGATGCTGGGCGGTGCTGGTTTCGAAGAAAAGCCCGGTTTTGAACGACGTATGCGGTGCCGACGACAAAATCATTTTTTGACAGAATGATTCCGAAGACTCAGGCCAACCAGACGGGCGGTTTCGTCATGTATTCCAAAACGATTCTGTCAGGATCTTACACCTCCAGCAACAAGCGGAATCGCGGCAGGATTTTCTGGAACAACGAGTTCTTGCCACCACGGGCGAGTTGCAGGGCGACGAGCTCCTCGGGTGACGTGGGATCCACTGGTGCCAGTGAACTGACCTGGTAGCCGGCCGCCTGGATGCGGCGCTCGACGTGTGACGCTCCGGCCGTCTGGGTGATCACAGCGGATTTGTCTCCAGCCCGCAGGATGAGCGATGACAAGGGCGGCCCGTCCACGTTTTCATGAAGAATCACCTCGATGGACGAACCCACCACGGACTCGAACGCGAAGTTTCCGGATCCATGGCGGTCCTTCCACTGCGCCTGCACGGCAAGCCATGCCAGCATCTGCAAGCCGCTGTTCCGGTGCTCCGGATGAAAGGTGATCTCAACGGCGTCGATTTCCGTTAGAGCCTGCTGCGCCGTGGGATCGTCGAAAACACTCGCGACCCCCAGACGGAACTGCCAGGTGCGCGTCCACGCGTGGTCCTGCAGGATGAGGTCGTGGTTGAGCTGCGCCGCCTCGTCGATCTGGCGGAACGACGCGGCGGGATCAACCCATGACGAGCTGTCGATGATGAGCCGGTCGATCACGCTGACGAGGCGTTCGGTGAGGATATCCGAAAGCTCGCCCTGCCACCAGAAAACCAGTGGCAGGTCGGAGTTGAGGTGGGCGAAAACCGTGTTGCGGAAACGCCCGGTCACCTTGCCGGTGAGATAGAAGGAGATCTGCTCGCAGCAGACGGATTTCCGGCCTTGGGCGAGATGGCAGTGGGCGGTGACCCAGGCGCGGATGCCCGGTTGAGGCTCGGCGGGATTGATCTCCACGAGGATGGCGCGGCAGGCGTGCTCGCGCGTGAGGTCGCGGATGATATTGGAGTTTTCCAGCAGGGCTCCGGGTTTCTCTGAATAGACCACGAGGTTCATCAGCGAGGCGTTCGTCCGCGCCTCGTCCTGCTCCCAAAGCTTCCGCAACTCCTTGTCGATCCGGGAAACGGGAACCTCAAAGCCGAGCTCGGGGCAGGTGGCGGGAATGGCGGTGGCTTCAGTCATGGTCATGTGGCGCGCACCATGGGGCCACAATTTCCGCCGCGAGGCAAGCATGCCCGAATGAATGCCTTTACCGGCTGGAATGAAAAGATTACCGCCTGCCGCCCCAATCGGCACTGGTCCTGCTTTCCCCCACCCCCTCTCCATGTCTGAATCCACCAAACCCGCCGAAAAGCCCTTGATCAACGATGGATTCCTGCTTCTGGAGTCCGAACTCGCGTTCGCCATGGACGCCTTCGGCGAGGTGCTCGGCCGCCTCGGCCATCTGAAACTCGCGGAAAAACTCCCGTGGAGCGGCTCCAAGCCGCCCGCCGTCGAAGGCCAGGACCGCGGGCTCGGCCAAGCCTACTCGATTGCCTTCCAGCTTCTCAACATCGTCGAGGAACGGGTAGCCGCCCAGGTCCGCCGCTGGCGCGAAAAGGCCAGCGGCCCCGCAGCCGAAAAAGGCCTCTGGGCGGACAAGCTCAAGGAAATGCGCCGGATGGGCCTCGACGCCCCGGCCATGCTTGACGTGCTGCGCCAGGTCTGCGTGGAACCCGTGCTCACCGCTCACCCGACCGAGGCGAAACGCGAGACCGTCCGCGAACGGCACCGCGAAATCTACGACCTGATGCAGGAGCGGGAAAACTCGTCGTTCACCGAACGCGAACGCCAGCGCGGACGACGCTTTCTCGAGGCCCGCTTGGAAACCCTCTGGCGCACCGGTGAGATCCACGTCACCCGCCCAAGCATCAAACAGGAACTCGAAAACGCGTTGTTCTATCTACGGGAGGTTTTTCCTGAAGCCGTTTCTCGTGCCCATATCCATCTGGGAGAGGCATGGCAGGCTGCTGGTTTCCCCGTTGCCGATCTGGAAACGCTGCCACCGATGGTCCGCTTCGGCACATGGATCGGCGGCGACCGCGACGGCCACCCGGGCGTGACGGCGGACATCACCCGCGAGACGCTCGCCGCCCTGCGCCACAACGCCTTGCGCCTGTTCGCCCGCCAACTCGAACGCCTCGCCCACAACCTGCCGCTCAGCAAACATTTCCAACAGGTGCCCAAGCAGCTCGAATCCCTCATCGCACGCCTCGCAGCGGAAACTGACGGCCACCCGGGCATCGACACACCCGCCCTGCTCCGCCAGCACGACGAGGAGCCGTGGCGCCTCGCCGCCCACCTGATGCGTCACAAGATCCTCATCTCGCGCGATGTGCCGGACGCGTCCTCCATCTATCAGAATCCAGCCGACCTGCTCGCGGACATCGACGTGCTCGCGGACACGCTCCGCACCACCGGTGCCTCCGCGCTGATGGGCGACTTCATCGTCCCGCTCCGCCGCCAGCTCGCGGTCTTCGGTTTTCACTCCGCCATTCTCGATGTCCGGCAGAACTCGGCCTTCCATCAGAAAGCGCTCGGCCAGCTTCTCACGCTGGCTGGCGTGCCGGATGCGGAGTCCTTCGCCACCTGGCCGGAGGAAAAACGCCTCGCCTTCCTCAACACCGAACTGCTCTCGCCGCGCCCGTTCCTCGCTCCCGGCATCTCCGCCGGCGCGGAAGCCGACGCCGTGCTCGACTGCCACCGCGTGCTCGCCGCGCAACGCGCCCGTTTCGGCAACGCCGGCCTCGGCGCGCTGATCGTTTCCATGACCCGCGGCGTGCCGGACCTGCTCACCGTCTATCTGTTAGCCCGCGAGGCCGGCCTGATGGAGATGACGCCCGCCGGTCTCGCCTGTCCGCTGCCGGTGGTGCCGCTTTTCGAAACCATGGACGACCTGGAAAATGCCCCGGCCATCGTCGAGGAGTTCCTGTCCCATCCGGTCACCCGCCGCAGCCTCGGCGCGGGCGGCGATTTCCAGATGATGCTGGGTTACTCCGACTCTAACAAAGACTGCGGCATCCTCGCCAGCCAGTGGGCGCTGCACAAGGCGCAGATCGAGCTCGCCGCGGTCTGCCGGAAACACGGCGCGCGCCCAGTGTTCTTCCATGGCCGCGGCGGCACCGTCGGCCGTGGCGCGGGCCCCACCCACTGGTTCATGGAAGCCCTGCCGCACGGCGCGCTTGGCGGCGCCTTCCGCATGACGGAACAAGGCGAGACGATCTCCCAGAAATACGCCCACCTCGGCTCCGCAACCTATCACACCGAGCTGATGGTCGCCTCCGTCGCCTCCGCCACCGCGAAACACCACCACGCGGAAACCGCCGTGGACGCCGATCCCGTCTTGTTGGAGCAACTCGCCGGATGGAGCCGCGAGGCCTACCGCGACTTGCTGCAATCCCCCGGATTCATCGACTTCTACCGCAGCGCCACGCCCATCGACGCGTTGGAAAACGCCCGCATCGGCTCGCGTCCCGCCCGCCGCACCGGCCGCGCCACGCTCGAAGATTTGCGCGCGATTCCCTGGGTCTTCTCATGGACGCAGTCGCGCTTCTATCTGCCCGGCTGGTATGGCGTCGGCAGCGCCTTCGAAAAACTCCGCGCGGAAAACCCGGATGGTTTTTCCAAAATCGCCAGCCAGTCCCGCGAAGTCGCCTTCCTGCGTTACGTCATCACCAACATCGACAGCTCGCTTGCCAGCGCCAACGACGACATCATGCGAGCCTATGCCGGACTCGTCCCGGACGCCGACCTGCGTGACCGCTTCCTCGGCATGATCCTGGCCGAACTCGACCGCACCCGCGCCGCTGTTAGAGAACTCTTCCAAGGCCCGTTCGCCGAACGCCGCCCGCGCATGGCTCGCACCCTCGACATCCGCGAGGAACCGCTGCGCGTGCTCCACATGCAGCAGGTCTCGCTGCTCCGCGAGTGGCGCTCCCGCCTCAATGCCGGCGACGCCGCCGGTGCCGAATCGATGATCCCCGACCTGCTCATCTCCGTGAACGCCATCTCCTCCGGCCTGCGGACGACGGGTTGAAATTCTCACTCGCAACCTGCAGTGTTGTCTTGGTCATTCCCTGCGTTTAAGCCGCAGGAGGAGGTGCTTGATGGATTCCGGGTTTCGCCGATGATCTACAATTGCATCCACGCAAATCGTATCGCCGATGACCCGGTAGTATATGGAAAAAGGAAACACCCTGGAAAGCATGCGGTGAAACCCGTAAAACGTCCGGTGGTATCCGTGATGAAGCAAAAGCGAATCAATGTCGGAACTCACGGAGTTGATGAAGTATTCTCCAGCTCCCTTCTCATGCCTTTCGTAAAACACATAGCCTTCGAAAATGTCTTCTTTGGCTTGGGAAAGAACCTCGATTTTCACGCCATTCCCGACTTGAGCTCTTTTTTGACCTCATCCCAATCCTGATAAACCGCATTGCCGGATTCGATCAGTGCCTTCCTTTGATTCAGAATCTCCAGATGCCACTCCGGCGGAGACTCTGCCTCGAATGTATCATGGAGACTGCTCCACAGCGCTTCCATGGCAGCCAGTTTCTCGGCGGTGGTCAAACCGGGTATTTGATCGCAGACGTTCGGCATGAAGGCACAATAGCACGACTTTTCGAGGTTGGAAGCACGGACTCAGCCAGCGGCAAGGTCGCCTTGCTGTCCCTACAATCTCCGCCACTGGTTGCCGTCACGCAGGAGCAGGTCGTCGGCTTCCTTGGGTCCCCATGAGCCGGCGACGAACTCGGCCATCGGCGGCGGGTTTTCCGACTGGTGCCAGGCGTGCTCGATGTGGTCGATGAACTTCCACGCCTCCTCCACCTCGTCACGGCGGGCGAAGAGTGTGGCGTCTCCGGCGATGGCGTCTAACAAAAGCCGCTCATAGGCTTCCGGGCTGGCCTTGCCGAAGCTGGTGGAGTAGTGGAAATCCATTTTCACCGGCTCCAGGCGCAGGCTGTTGCCGGGGATTTTGGAAACCATGCGCAGCGAGATGCCTTCGTCCGGCTGGATGCGGATGACGAGCACGTTGCCGCCGGGGATGCCGTTGCAGGGGGTGTTGAAAAGCACGCAGGGCGCGTCCTTGAAGTGGATGGAAATCTCGGTGGACTTCTTCGGGAGCTGCTTGCCCATGCGGATGTAGAACGGCACTCCGCTCCAGCGCCAGGTGTCGATCAACAATCTAACGGCGACGTAGGCCTCGGTGTCGGACTCCGGGTTCACGCGGCTCTCCTGCCGGTAGCCGGGCACCGGCACGCCATCGACGTGGCCGGCGGTGTATTGCGCGCGCACCACGTTGGCGGCGACCTTTTCCGGCGTGTCCCACTGGCGCAGCGAGCGGATGACCTTCACCTTCTCGTCGCGCACGCCGTCGGCTGTTAGATCGGTCGGCGGCTCCATGGCCACCAGGCTGAGGAGTTGCAGCAAGTGGTTCTGCACCATGTCACGCAGCGCGCCCGCGCCGTCGTAATAGGCACCACGGCCGCCTTCCATGCCGAGGTTTTCGGCGCAGGTGATCTGGACGTGGCTGATGTATTTGCTGTTCCAGAGCGGCTCGAAGATGGCGTTGGCGAATCGCAGCACCATCAGGTTCTGCGCGGTTTCCTTGCCGAGGTAGTGGTCGATCCGGTAGGTGTCCCTCTCCTTGAAGGTGGAGTTCACCACCTCGTTGAGATGCCTCGCGGTGGCGAGGTCCGTGCCAAAGGGTTTTTCAACGATCACCCGTGACCAGCAACCTTGCGCCGATTGGTTGAGGCCGGCGTTCTTCAGACTGATGAGGATCTCGTCGAAGAACTCCGGCGCGGAAGCGATGTAGAACAAACGGTTGCCCTTGCCGCCGCGCGCGCTGTCGATGGCATCAAGTTTTTCCGCAAGCCTGCGGTAGCCGTCGGCATCGGTGAACTCGGACTGGTGATAGGAAATCGATTCGACGAAGGGATTCCAAACGCGCTCGTCCATGCCGGAGCGCGAGACCTTGGCGTTGATCTCCGCAAGCCCGGCGCGGAACTCGGCGTCCGTCCGCTCACGGCGCGCGAAACCGATGATCTTCACGCCGGCGGGCAGCTCGCCATCGACCGCGAGATTGTAGAGCGCGGGGATGAGCTTGCGATGCGTGAGGTCGCCGGTGGCGCCAAAAATCACAACAGTGCAGGGCTCCGCCAGAGTGCGGGCGGCAAGGTCTTCGCGGAAAGGATTGTTCATGCCGGGTATTTGGATAGAGGATGATGGTTCAATGTCTGGTTGACCACAGAGGTACAAGCTTCGATTTGCGGATTTTGCGGTCCATGGTTGCCAAGGGAAGTTTCAATGCTCGCGCGGTGGACACGATGAGACGGTCCGCCGGGTCGCGATGAAAAGTGGACGGAAGACGGTTCATTTCCGCCACGATGGCGGGTGTGATGGCTTGAACTTTCACGGTGCCGGGAGATGCGGCGATCTGCAGCCAGTCCTGAACGGGCATGTGGATTTCGATCCGCCCGAGGTCCACAAGAGTTGCGAATTCCCAGAGACTGATGTCACTGATTACCGGGCGTGACGCGGCAGGCAGGGCGTCCAATGCCTCTCTCTCGGCCTTCGGAAGTGAAGGATCGCCAAGCATCCACCAGACCCAAACGTGGGTGTCGAGCACGGGTGCTGGGTTCATTTCAACGCTTCGATGTGGCTTTCCCCGATGGCGGGCGCGTATGGGTCCGCCGTGTATGCTCCCGAGCCACGCAGGGCGAGCCAGGGTTTGCCGGTTTTTTCAGCCACCACCCTCGCGACGGGCTTGCCGCGCTTCGAGATCAGAAGATCCTCACCGGTGCGCTGGACCTCATCCAGCAACTGGAGGCACTTGGCCTTGAACTCGGTGACGGCGATGGTTTTCATGTGGTCAGTTTAAATGACTACTTGGTGCCTGCAAGGACATTCATGACAAGAGGTTGATCGTTGAGAGTTGATCGTTGAGAGTTGATAGCGAAGAGGATGACGATGAGGCGATTTTCTTTCCATCAACTATCAACTCTCAACCATCAACTGTATCTCACCACGGCAGCGGAAAGTCACGGTTGAAAGCAAAGACCCGCTCGCGGATGGCGTGAAGCTTCGCCGTGTTGGTGTGATCGGACAAGGCTTCGTGGATGAAATCGGCGACTCGCTCGACATCGGTTTCCTTCATGCCGCGGGTGGTGACGGCGGGAGTGCCGATGCGAATGCCGCTGGGTTTCATCGGGCTACCGGTGTCGAAGGGGATGCCGTTCTTGTTGACGGTGATGCCGGCCTCGTCGAGGGCGTGCGAGGCGTCGGCTCCGTTGAGGCCTTTGGGGCGGAGGTCCACCAGCATGAGGTGGTTGTCGGTGCCGCCGGAAACGATGCGGTAGCCGTGATGCGCGAGCCGCGCGGCCATGGATTGGGCGTTCTTGATGACTTGCGCGGAGTAATCCTTGAAGCCGGGCTTGAGCGCCTCACCGAAACACACGGCCTTGGCAGCAATGACGTGCATCAGTGGGCCGCCCTGGATGCCGGGGAACACCTGTGAGTCGATCTTTTTCGCGAACTCCTCTTTGCAGAGAATGATCCCGCCACGCGGGCCGCGCAGCGACTTGTGGGTGGTGGAGGTGACGAAGTCCGCATGTGGAAACGGGCTTGGGTGCAGACCGGCGGCGACGAGGCCGGCGATGTGCGCCATGTCCACAAAAAGATAGGCGCCGATCTCGCGGGCGAGCTTGCCCATGCGTTCGAAATCGATGATCCGCGGATAGGCGGAGGCACCCACGGTGATCAGCGCGGGTTTCAACTCACGCGCGGTTTTTTCCAACTCCGCGTAGTTGATGCGTTCGTCGTCGGGAGAGACGCCGTAATGCGTCACCTCGTAAAAACGTCCGGAGAAATTCGCCTTGTGGCCGTGAGTGAGGTGGCCGCCGTGGGCGAGGTCCATGGTGAAGATCTTGTCGCCGGGTTTCAGCACCGCGAAGTAAACCGCCGTGTTTGCCTGCGATCCGGAGTGCGGCTGCACGTTCGCATGCTCCGCGCCGAAAAGCTGCTTCGCGCGGTCGATGGCAAGCTGCTCGACGACGTCCACGTTTTCGCATCCGCCATACCAACGACGGCCGGGATAGCCCTCGGCATATTTGTTAGTCAGGACCGATCCCTGCGCCTCCATGACGGCGGGCGAGGTGAAGTTTTCCGATGCGATGAGCTCGATGTTGTTGCGCTGGCGGTGCTCCTCAGCGGTGATCGCCGCGTAGATCGGCGGGTCCGTCTGCTGGATGCGGCTGCCGGAGGACTTGCAGACGCGCGGTTCGTGGCGGCCGCCTTCGAAGGCGGTGGAGAGAAACGCGTCCGCCATCGCGCAGGCGGTGGCCGCGTCAGTGTATTTGCCGCTGAGGCAAAGCACGTTCGCATCGTTGTGCTCGCGGGTAATGGTGGCCTCTTCCACCGAGCGTACGCTGGCCGCACGCACATGGCGGTGGCGGTTCGCCGCGATGCTCATGCCCACGCCGGACGTGCAGGCAAGGATGCCGAAATCATAGGTGCCGTCCGCCACGTTGCGCGCCACCAGGTTCGCGTAATCCGCGTAATCCACCGAACCCGTCGTGTAGGTGCCGAAGTCATGCACGTCATGGCCGACGGCTTTAAGGTGCGCGACAACGGCGTTTTTCATTTCGAAGGCGCCGTGATCGGCTCCGATGGCGATGCGGAAAGTGGGGTGGCTCATGTTCGGGCCGGATTGAAAGCCGGGAACCCGGGATTGGAAACCGGAAATTTCAGGGATTTGCCAGAAGCCCGGTCCTTTCCCGAGACTCCTTCCTTGTTCAACCGTGCGAAAACGGGTTCCCTGTGATTCATGCGATGAACCCGAGCCCTGACGATCCGCCGGATGCCCCAACAACCCGGTTGCCTGACCCCGAGCTGCCCCCGGTCAACTGGCGGATGTGGTTTTGGACCGCTTTGGTGATTCTCGTGTTTGTCGTCGATGCTGGGTTGTTTTTCTTTTTGTTTGGCCGCGATTCTTTCAGAGCCCGCTCCGGCGATTTAACAGAGGCCAACAGTAACCTGCACCAAGTCGGATTGGCTCTCTTCGAGTTCGAAACCACCTATGGCAGCTATCCCAACGACAACACGATTTCGAAGGTTCAGAAGGACCATCCACAAAACGCCATCCCTCTCGGAAAAGCCTCCTCCAACGACTATTTCCGCCAACTGCTCGCCGCGAAGATCTGCAGCAGTGAATCCATATTTCACGGCTATCCTCAAAAAAAGCCTGACGGCATCTTTGATGGGGCACGAGCACTGGAAAAGGGCGAATGCGCGTTCTCTTACATTTGCGGCCTGACTTCGAACAGCAATCCGGCAACACCTGTGGTGTTGTATCCCATGGTGAAAGGACAACGGATTTTCGACTACAAGATCTGCAAAAAGCTGGGTGGAAAAGCGGCGATCTTACGCGTGGACAACAGCGTCACATCCCTCCCCGTGGACAAGTCCGGCCACGTCTTCATCAACGGCAAGGACATCTTCGATCCCACCCAACCGTTCTGGAACGGCAAGGTGCCGGACCTGCGATGGCCGGAGTAGTCAGTTGTTCTCCGCCGCGCGCACGTCCTGGATGATGAGCTGCAGTGTGGTCCGGCCGCGGAAGGTGTTGCGATCGATCGTGAACGCGATGTCCCACGGCGGGTCGGGAAGCGGATATTCGCCGCCGCCAAAAAACACGGCGTCCTGTTCGTGATAGCCCTGACGAAGCATGAAGCGCAGGTGGTGGTTCTTCATGTGCAGAGGCGGACGGCTCAGGCCCACGCCGCGTGAAATGAAAACCGGCTGCGGGTTTCCACTGCCGAAGGGCTGGAGCAGATCGTAGCTGGCGAGGAACTCTAACGAAAGCTGGTCGAAGGAAATCTCGGCGTCGTAGGTCAGGGTCGGTCGGCGTTGATCCTCGCTGGAGTTTTCCAACACATAGGCGGCGAACTTTTTCCGGAACCCGTCCATTTTCCCCTCTTCGATCGAAAGGCCGGCCGCCATCGCGTGACCACCGCCCGCGATCAGATCGTCCTCGCAGGCGCGGATCGCCTCGACC
>CANBTO010000043.1 GCA_947372405.1 Verrucomicrobiaceae bacterium | reverse complement strand
CAGAATGAAAATCAACAGGCGAAGGTCGATCCGGTTGATGGCATCCGCCAACTGTTGAATCCTGGTTTTCAATGTCTGGTCGTGGATTGTCGTCTGGTCCAGTTCCATTTGTTAGACGTGGAAACGCCGTTTGGGGTTAGCGAAGGTGGGGGATTGGCGGATTTGAAACGGGTGCTGGCACCCGGTGGAGAAGCTTTCGTCATTCTTCATCGCCGAAATCGCGACGGGGCCCAACAGTTCCGTGCGGTCCTGGTCGGGGAAGAAGATGGTTCAGGTGATTTGTGAATGATCGATCATAACTGAAGCGTGCCATGTTGTGGTGGTGCCGGACACCCGGTTTTTGCAGCGTTTCGCTTGCGGTCACTCGGTATCATTTGACCACCAACACGCCTTTCATGCCCGCCGCGCTGTGTGCCGGGAATGAACAGAGGTAGGTGTAGCTGCCGGGTTCGGCCGGAGCGCTGAAGCTTACGCTTTTGCTCTCCTTGGGACCGAGCAGTGGAATGGAGGCTATCACCTGTTTGGAGAGTGCCTTCGGCTGGTAGTTCTCTGCTTTGGCGGTGGCGGCGCTGTTACAGTAAGTGGCCGCATCCGCGCCGGCTTTGAGAAGCACCCAGTTGTGGCCCATGGCTTCCTTGGGCACACTGCCCTCGTTGGTGAGGGTGACGGTGATTTTCTCACCCGGCTTGGCTTCGATTTTATTCACGCTGAATTTCATGGTGTCGAACGCGCTGATGGAGACCTGTTTCGCATGCATGGTGCCGATGCAGGCGAAAAAAGACATGACGGTGATGGCGGGAAGGTTGGTTTTCATGCGATATGGATCTGGTTGTTGGTTTGGATTTGGTTGTTTCTGAAATGAACTAGCAGACCCGGACATCAGAATGCGAACCAGGTCTGGAAATAAAGCGTATTGTTGTCGCTGGCCTTGCCGCCCGCACCGTCGTAATTGCTGCTGCTGCCGTTGAAACGGTTGTACATCACGTATTGGAGGGAGATCTTCACGTTGCTTTTCGGCCAGAACGACGGACCACCCGATTTGTTAAGTGGAAGGTAGTTCAACTGGAAGACGAGTCCGTCGCTGAGCGGCGAGCCCTTCGCGCTGTCCGAATAAAGCAGAGGGTCCTTGCTGCCGTCCGAGATGAAGTAGCCGATGGCTCCTCCATAGGTCTTGTCATAGAGGTAATCCACGGTCGCGCGCATCGTCGTGAGGTGGTCCGACGAGTTGCTGGCAAGTCCGAGTTTCTTGCTGGCGTCCCATTGTTCCGGTTCGTAGAAGAAGGACATGAGGGCGGTGATGTCGTTCTTGCCCACGGAGGTCTGGAACTGCGTGTCCAGGCCCCAGTCGATGATGCGGTCCTTGCCAGCGCTGGAATCGCGGCCCGGATAGGTGTTTGCGAGCATTCCGAAGGTGCCGACTTCGAAGGAGTTGTTGCCGAAGGCGTTGGTGTAGGCTAGACGCCAGTAAGGAGCGGTTTCCGCAAGCTGTGCCTCACCGGTCGGGTCCACTCCCATGGCTTTCTGGAAGCTGCTGCTGATCGTATCATAGCCGCCGATGTCCACGTAGTAGTGGTTTCCGATCAAGGCGTATGCACCGAGACCGACCACTTCCTGTCCCACTCCGCCATCGATCAGGGTTGCCGCACTGGGCGTGGGTGCGAGTGCGGAGCTGGAGAAGGGGAAGCCCCATGCGGGTGCGGTGTTCCAGGGATCCTGCATGGTGGGGTTGTTGTTGACGTATGCGCCCCAGGTCACGGGCTGACCGGCGATGGTGGCGGTGTCCGCATAGCGGATTTCGGCGTTGTCCCATGCCCACGAGGTGTCAACTCCGTCGTAAGTGGTCTGGATGAAGGTGCCGAATTTGTTGAGGAAGCTGGCAGCAGGCGCGCCGAAGAGGTTTTCCGCATAGGGACCGAAGAGCCTTCCGCTATAGAAGATGCTCACTTGGTCCACTGCGAAGTTGTTGTTGCGTTTGAAGTTCTTGGCCGGAGCCGTGGCTTGGTCCTTGTCCGTATGGGTGTAGGATGGCTGGAGCATGACTGCCAGCGGGGGAAGCTCGGTTTGATTGGTGCTGAGGGTGTAACCGCTCATCTTGAACTGGCGTCCGAATTCCGTCAGGATCGGAAACTCGGTGTGGCAGACGATGCACGACATCCCGGTCTGTCTCGCGTAGCTGGGCACCGCATGAGCGGCGGTGGTGAGCAGGAGGAGTCCGGCGAATGCCGCTTTAAGCTGCCGGAGCGGCCGGGCCTGACTTCCGGAAACGGCGGGTGTGACTGTAGTTTTGTGAATCATGGTTTTTGGGTTTCGGGTGGGCAGCGCGGATTTTCAGTAGAGAAGTGCAAGCGAAGGGTGGAAATGCCCTGATCAACTTTTATTTCCGAGCAATCTGGTATACTGGTTTCATTTGGGTTTCCCCGACAAGAATCAACGCCGGGGAATTGTAACCGTTCGGTAATGTTTGAGCCGTGAAGCATGGTGGCGTAGGGGGAACCTTGCCGTTACCGCCGTTTCGCTTGATACATCCGTTGCTTTCATGCTCATTTCCGGCCGTGTCCGCTGTCACCAACATCTCGACGTATCGTTTCGCCCCGCTCACGGGTCTGAAGGTGATGCGCGAAGAGCTTCAGGTCTCCTGCAAGGCCTGGGGCTTGAAGGGGACGATCCTGTTGAGCACGGAGGGCATCAACCTGTTTGTCGCCGGGGCGGCGGAGTCGATCGAACGCCTTCTGAGCAGGTTGCGTGCGGTTCCCGGCCTGGAGGATCTGACGCCGAAGGTGAGCCTGAGCGACACGCAGCCGTTCAACCGGATGCTGGTGCGGCTCAAGAAGGAGATCATTTCGTTCGGGGTGGAGGCCGTGCGGCCTGCGGATTACACGTCGCCGAAGATCGCGCCGAAGGAGCTCAAGCGCTGGCTGGACGAAGGGAAACCCGTGACCTTGCTGGACACCCGCAACGACTACGAGGTGAAACTGGGGACCTTCAAGGGTGCGATCGACCCTGATATCAGGACCTTCCGCGGCTTTCCGGAAGCGGTTAGAAATCTGCCGGACGAGCTGAAGGACCAGCCGGTGGTGATGTTCTGCACCGGCGGGATCCGCTGCGAGAAGGCCGGACCGTTCATGGAGATGGAGGGTTTCAGGCAGATCTATCAGCTAGACGGCGGCATCCTGAAACACTTCGAGGAATGCGGCGGCGACCACTATGAGGGCGATTGTTTCGTCTTCGACCAGCGGGTGGGAGTGGACCCGGCGCTTTGCGAATCCGACCATGCCGTGTGTTTCGCCTGCCTGGCTCCACTGGACCGCACGGATCAGGAGGACCCGCGCTACGTGCAGGGCAGGAGCTGTCCGCATTGTTTCAAGAGTGAGCCGGAATTGTTGGCGCAGCGCGTCGCATCACGGGAAGCCGCGCTGCGGCGGGTGTGCGATCCGTTGCCGGGCTCGGTGCCGCTGGAAAACCGCCGCCCGGTGAACATACCGGCGTCTCACGACAAGCGACCGCTGTTAGAAGTGCTGGTCGAACTTTTTCCGCAGATCCCCGCCACGGAATGGGAGGCCCGCTGCGATGCCGGGAGGTTTTTGAATTACGGCGGCCAGGTGCGTGGCAAGGATCACATCGTGCGCGCGGGCGAGCGGGTGGTGCAGGTGTTTCCGCCGGAAGTGGAACCGCCGGTCTCCACGGACATCCGTGTGTTGTATGAGGACGAGGCCGTGATCGTGGTGAGGAAACCCGCGCCGCTGCCGATGCATGCGAGCGGCCGGTTCCACCGCAACACGCTGCAATATCTGATGAACCTCGCCTGCGAGCCGCCGCACATCCCGCGCCCGGTGCACCGCCTGGACGCGAACACCACTGGCATCGTGCTGTTTGCGAGGACCCGTCATTTCTGCCGGGTCTTGCAGCGGCAGTTCATCGAGGGAGTGGTGGACAAGCGCTATCTCGTCCGTGTGACGGGCCATCCGGAAAAGGACGAGTTTGTTTCCGAAGCGCCGATTTCGGCGGAGCCGCAGGTACTGGGAACCCATGCGATCGACGAGGAGGAGGGCCAGCCGTCTCGCACGGATTTCAAAGTCATCGATCGCCGGGCGGACGGCACCGCGCTGCTGGAAGCGGTGCTCCACACCGGCCGGACCAACCAGATCCGGCTGCATCTCTGGCACCTCGGCCATCCGGTCATCGGTGATCCGGCGTATCTGCCGGGCGGGCTGCTGGGTGACACCCAGACGCTCGATACCGAGGCACCACCGCTGATGCTCCATGCCTGGAAGCTCTCGTTCCGCCATCCTCGGACCGGGGAGCCGATGCATTTCGAGACCGAGCAGCCGGATTGGGTGCGGCCATGAAGTTTGGGGCTGGAGCTCCCAATGGCGGTCCGCGAAATTACAGTGTGGTTACCTTTTTTCGTTTGCTGTGCATGATTTGAAACGCTAGGTCCCGCACTTGAAACGACTGCGTATCCGCATGGCCGCCGCAAGCCATGTGTCCTTCGCTCCCCGTTTTCATCCGCAACAAGTACCCGCTGCTACGTGATCACCCGCAAACCATACCTCCTCGCCCCGTTTCTTTGCCCCGGGATTTCCACCGGGACGGAAATCCCGCCCCAGCATTACGATTACAGCTTCCAGCTCTACCAGGAGGACAACGACCGCATCCAGGTGCAGTCCCACTACCTCCGCGGCGAGGTGGAGCTCGACCCGGAGACCACGTTCCGGTTCCAATGGCTCAACGACGCGATCAGCGGCTCCTCTCCGACCGGAGTCCTGCCCGGCAACGCACAGCCGTTTCTTTCCCACCTCGAGGACGTCCGCAGTGGCATTCTGGGGGCGCTTTCCAGGCAGTTCGGCGATCACCGCGTGGAGATCGAACTTTCGAGAAGCGTGGAAAACGACTACGTTTCGCGTGGCGTTGCCTTGAGCGACAGCATTGACCTCAATCAGAAGAACACCGTCCTCAACATCGGGTTCAACTACCTCGACGATACCGTCGCGGTTCCCGGGCAGAGCGACCAAAGCAAGCATAGCTACGATTTCTTCACCGGCGTCACCCAGATCATCGACAAGAACACACTGGTGACGGCGAACCTCACCCTCGGTTATGCGAACGGTTATCTCAACGATCCCTACAAGGTGATCCAGCGCGACGAGATCGTGAAGGTGCCGGATGGTTCCGGCGGATTCATCGATATTCCGGTGGTGAACATCTATCGGGAAAACCGCCCGGACAACCGCCTGCGCGAGGTGTTCCAGTTGGAAGGGCTCCGTTATATTGAACCGGCCGATGGCGCGCTGGACTGCGTGTTGCGGTTCTCTCATGACGATTACGGCATCTTCTCCGAAACCGCGCAGGTCGAATGGCGGCAGCAAATCGGCGAGCATTGCCAGCTCACCCCGTTTTTCAGATTCACTCACCAGAACGCGGCCGATTTCTTCATGAACTCCCTGGACGGACTGCCGATCGGCACGCCGTCCTATGATCCCAACGGCTCAGGCCCGAACTATTCGGCGGACTACCGGCTTTCCTCCCTCGACGCGATGAGCCTCGGTCTGCGTCTTCGTTATCAGATCACGGACAACGTCTCCGCCAGTGCATCCTACGAACGTTATACGATGAATGGCGTCGGCTCGGACAGCTCGCCATCGCAGTCATACCCCGATGCTAACATCTGGACCTTCGGTTTGAGCGCGCAATTCTGATTTCGCAGCAATGGAAACGATGACCGCCACGCAATCCACCCTGCCAGCCGACAAGGTCGGTGTACGGAGTCTTGGCTTCAAGGCGCTTGGCACCAACTGCATGGTCAAGTTCAGGCTTGAGGACGAACGCAGGTCACTGGAATTCGCCGCCGCCGCCTTGGACTGGATCGGGAAATTCGAAGCGAAGTTCTCACGTTTCCAGCCGGACTCGCTCGTCTCTCGCATCAACGCCGCGGCCGGCAAGGACTGGGTGGAGACCGATGCCGAAATGGAGGAGTTGCTGGACATCGCCGATGGCCTGTTCACGCGCACCAATGGCATCCTCGATCCCACGATGCTGCCGTTGCTGAAGGTATGGAACTGGAAGGTCGCCCACGTCAAGCTGCCTGAAAAGGCGCAGGTGAAAGCAGCGCTCGATCTAACGGGTTGGCGCAAGGTGCAAAGACGGCCAGGAGCCGTCTTTCTTCCGCAAGCGGGCATGGGCCTGGATTTCGGCGGATTCGGCAAGGAGTTCGCCGTGGACAGCCTGGTCAAGATCGCGCGACTGCATGGCATCAAGGACGCGCTCGTCGATCTGGGTCGCGACATCTTCGCCATCGGTGGAAACGGAGTCCATCCATTCTGGCACATCGGCATTGAAGATGGCAACAAACCCGGCCAGTGCTGGGGAGGCTTGGCCGTCAGCGACAAGGCGGTCTGTGCCTCGGGTGACTACGCCCGCTATTTCACACATGGCGGAAAGCGCTACGGACATATCCTCGATCCCCGCAGCGGCTGGCCGGTGAACAACGGCATGCGCGCTGTCACCGTCGTCGCCAACTCCTGCCTCGAAGCCGGAATCTACAGCACCGCCGTCTTCGTGCTCGGTGTCCGCGAGGGGTTGCATCTCGCATCTCTCGCCAGGGGCGTGGAAGTCTGCGCCCAAGGCGAACATGGCATCGACGGCAGCCGCGATTTCGGACGCTGGCTCGTCAAACCCGCATGAACCCGATCTAACAAAACATCATGAAACACATCATCACGACATTTTTCCTCGCCTGCGCCGTGCCCGTTCCCTCCGCCGATGCCGCGGTGAAGGAGGGCCAGAGCATGCCGAAGCTTTCCCAACTGCTGCCCGGCTCCTCCGTTCCCAACACCGCCGGCAAGGTGGTGCTCGTGGATTTCTGGGCGTCATGGTGCGGTCCCTGCAAGATGTCCTTCCCCTGCCTCAACAACCTTCAGACCAAATACGGCTCCAAGGGTCTCGTCATCATCGGCGTCGGCGTGGATGATGACGCTGCGAAATACAAAGCCTTCGCGGACAAGATGAAGGTCTCGTTTTCAGTGGTCCATGACTCGTCCCACCAGGCCGCCGCGTTTTTCAGCCCAACCACCATGCCGTCCAGTTACCTCGTGGACCGCAAGGGCGTGATCCGTCACATCCATACCGGTTTCAAAGGTTCCAAAACCGAGGAGGAATACACCACCGAGATCGAAGCGCTTCTCGCTGAGAAAAACTGACAGCTGCTACAGCCATTCATGAAATTCATTCTTACTTCGCTATATCTTGGTCTGTCGCTGGCAGGTCTTACCGCCTGCTCGGATCAACTCGTGCGGGTGAAGCCCTATGAACGCGGCAACCTCGCCAAACCCGTCATGGCCAGCAATCTGGACCCGTTGCAGAAAGCCATGACGGAACACGCCTACTTCTCACGCGAAGCCGCATCCGGCGGTGGCGGAGTGGGCGGTGGCGGCTGCGGCTGCAACTGATCCTTTTGATTTGACAGAAAACTTCTCAAAAAACACCAATACCCCATGCATTCGCCATTCCGCATCAACCGCAAGGTCAAGCTCGTTTTATCGAAGCTCGGATCGCTCATCCTGCTCCTCCAGAAAACCCCGGTAGTCCAAATGATCCTGCCCGAAGCACGGGTCGTGGGTGCCGCGGGCGTGGGTGAGATCGCCAAGTGGTCCGTCGCCGCCGTCGCGGGCCTGGGTGTCTTCGATTCCGTGGCCGGTGCCACCACGCTCACCCAACTCGTTCCATCCTTCGGTTCCACCACGTGCCCCGCCACATCCGGTAACAGCTTGAGCTTCACGGTCCAGTTGACCGGAACCCCGTATACCAAAGACATCAGTTACTGGAAGACGACAGGAACCCTGCCAGCCGGGCTTGCAGGGGCGAAAAGTCCGACGGATGCCACGATCTTCACGATTTCCGGCGTTCCGTCGCAAACCGGTTCCTTCCCGATCAAGATATACGCGGTCGGCTTTTCAGGGGACAGTTATTCGAAGTCCTACACGATCAGCGTGAGTCCGGGGGTGGTCACCCCTCCTGTCATCACCACCGACCCCTCGTCCGTCACCATCGCCTCGGGAACGACGACCACTCTAACGGTATCCACGTCCGGCAGCGCTCCCACATTCCAGTGGTATCTCGGTAGTTCCGGTGACACCAGTCATCCGGTAACAGGTGCCACGTCTTCGAGTTACACCACTCCGTCTCTCTTTAACACCTACACATACTGGGTGCGGGCCACTAACAGTGCCGGAACGGCGGATTCGAACGCCGCCACCGTCACCGTCATGGTACCTGCGGCGATCAGTTCACATCCCTTGTCCGTTGACATTCTTTCGGGCAATACGGCTTCCCTGTCCGTGGGAGCCACGGGTGACTCCCTCAGCTATCAATGGTATCTCGGGAATTCGGGCGTGACCACTGATCCGGTCCCGGGAGCCAATTCGGCGAGTTTCATCACACCCGTCCTTACCTCCACGGCCTCTTATTGGGTGAGGGTGAGCAACCAGTTGGGCGGAGTGAATTCAAACACAGCCATCGTGACGGTTCTCGTAGCTCCGACGATCACCAAACAACCGTCTTCGCTCAACACGCTCAGCGGCCGCGCGATCGCACTTTCCGTCACTGCCGGAGGCAGTTCGCCGACCTTTCAATGGTATGTGGGATCTTCAGGGGACACTACCAACCCGATCCCCGGAGCCACCTCGAGCAGTTACACCACGCCACCCCTGTCCGTCACCACTTCCTACTGGGTGAGAGCCAGCAACGGTGCCGGTAATGCGGATTCCGTCACCGCCACGGTTACTGTCGTTTATCCGATCTCCATCACCCAGCAGCCGGTTGCCAAGTCCATCAAGAGCGGCACCTCCACCAGCCTGAAGGTTGCGATCACCGGTTCCTCGCCGAAATTCCAATGGTATATCGGCAGCCCCGGCATCACCACCAATCCAGTTGCTGGAGCCACCTCGGCAACCTTGAAAACCGGGGTTCTGACGGCCACGACCACCTATTGGGTCAAAATCACCAACCTTCTTGGTTCGGTGAATTCCAAGGCCGCCACTGTGACCGTCATCAAGCCGCCGGCCATCACCACCCAGCCGCTTTCGGTCAGCATCAAGAAGGGAACCAGCACCACCTTGAAAGTTGTGGCCACCGGCACCAGCCTCACCTATCAATGGTATGTCGGTTCATCCGGCACGACCACCAAACCCGTCTCCGGAGCCACCTCGGCCAGTTTCAAGACACCGGCCTTGAGCGCCACCACCAAATACTGGGTGAAGATCAAAAACTCCGTGGGCTCGGTGAATTCCAAGGCCGCCACCGTCACCGTCACCGCGGCGACCATCCAGGCCGGTGCTCCGACCGATTTGGCGTCCGGCGGGATCAGCGGTTGGCTCAACAACCGTTTGGCAAAGACCGCCTCGTTTGCACCCGCCGTTTCCGGATCCGGCACGAGTGCGGACAGCCTCGCATGCAACCCATGCGTTCTTGGCAACTGGCCGCTCGTTTCCTCGACCGGCAACGTGTCCTTTGTCGCTGTTTCCGCAGCCACCGGCGGATGCACGGGCGTTCTTCACTACGAGCTGCAAACCGCCGCCGTCGCCGACAGCGGCGAATGGAAAGCAGTCGCCGGATTTTCGGACATCGTCGGTGACGATCAGTCCAGAACCTATCTGGTTCCGGCCGCCAGCGCTTCGAATGCCTTCCGCCTCAAGGTGTCCCTGGCGCGCTGAGCCTTCTAACCGCAGCTGCCGCCTCCAGCGGTAGCTGCGTATGCCTTCGAAGGCTTGTGCGAAGCGCTTCCCATCTTCTCTCCATCCGCACTGTGGACGCGTGCCGCCGTTCCTGTAATGTCTGATGGACCACCTCACGAAGAATCCAAGCTTCGCTTGAGTCACATGGGCCGGAGCTGTTTCCGGAGTTCGGAAAGGATGGATCAGACGAAACTTCAATCCGCGCGCGACAGGCGGGAGATGCCGCGGTGGAGGAGTTGCGAGTCCACCTCGGTGGTGATGCTGTCGTCGAGATAGACGGTCATGTTCTCTTCGTCGAACTCGATGGAGTGAAGCGGGTTGGTGTTCTTGTCGAAAGCGTCGATGAGGGACTTCATGTTCTTGATCTCCTTGCCGTTCACCTTGTTGACAATGAGGTTGCGCAGAGGCTCGTAGCCCACGGTTGCGGGAGTGGGGATCACGCCGCTGAGAAACACGACGCGTTCCATGGCTGGTTCGTACTTCTCCGGGTTCTGCCAGGCATCCAGCAGGTTGAGCGGCGCGCGGGACTGCCATTCCTCGCCGAATCCTTCGAGGATCGGGCGGCTGAGTTCCTGGAAAACGAGACCTCCCTTGACGAGGAAGTTCGGAGCCTTGTCAAAGTTCTGGGCCGGCACCAGGCGGCTGCGCTCCTCCTCGCGGGTGAGCGTGGCCTTCAGGTCCATCGTCTTGCCATCGCGCAGAAGTGAAAGGGTGACGATGTCGCCGGTGGATTTCTCACCACGGATGAGGTGGCCCCAGGACAGGCTGCCGTAGTTCGGATGTTGATAGTAACCGCGGCGGTCGATGGCGTGACCGTCCACCGCGAACAGCACATCGCCTTTTTTTACTCCAGCGATGTCGGCGGCGCCTCCCTTGCGAACGCTTTGGATGTAGATGCCGCCCTTGTCGTCGGGGATCTTCAGCCACTGGCGGAACGAGCTGTCCTCGGTGCGCGCGATTCTAACACCCAGGCTGGGGAAGCCGGAATAATGTCCGCCGGATGCCTCCTTGAGGAAGCGCGCCACGATGTCGGTGGAGCAGACGTCGCAAAGCTGGTCCTTCGAGTTGTAGCTGATCAGAACGCCGGCGAGCTTGCTCTGGCGGAGGACGGGCAGCGAATAGCTGCTGGCGGCGCTCTGCATGGACGCCTTGACCATGTAGGTCAGGAAACTCTGGCCTGGCAGGAAGTTGTCCGACAGGTCGATGCGCTGGAGCGTGCCGGTGGTCTGGAGAGGTTGACCGTTGTCCTCCACTTGAAGGATTTCGAGAGCGCCACCGATCCGCGAGGGCTCCGCGAGTTCGAACGGATTGGTCTTTTCGAAAAACACCTTACCCTCGTTTTCCGAGGCGGGTCCTAACAGCGCGAGGTTGGCCTCGTAGTCCACCGCGATGACCTTGGCGGGAGCGAAGCGTGTGCCGTCCGAGGATTCGAATTCAAGATAGGTCGCGTCCGCGACGAGTTCGGAGGTGGTGAGCACGCGTTGCGAGCCGATGATGGGTGCGAGCGCGCGGCGCTGGCGCGGGGGATTCTTCTCCCATGGCTGCCACGGGTTCCAGTTCTGCTGCGTCGAGTTGATGCGCACCACCGATGAAGTCAGGTCCACCGCCTTCGCGGGTGCGGTGGCAACCGCCGGCTCCTTCGCATCCAGCGGATCATGATGGATTGACGCCGTATCGCGCGGCTTGCAGGCGGCAAGTGATAGGGCAAGGGGCGGAATGATGAACAAGCGCATGAATATGATTCTGTCTTCGGATTTTCTCTCAACTCTCAACTCTCAACTCTCAACTCTCAACTACCTCAACCCCAGCACATCCTGCATGTCATACAGCCCCGCGGGTTTGTCCTGGAGCCAGACGGCGGCGCGCACGGCCCCAGCGGCGAAGGTGAGGCGTGACGACGCCTTGTGGGTGAGTTCCACGCGCTCGCCATCGGCCGCGAAGATCACGGTGTGGTCGCCCACGACGTCGCCGCCGCGCAGCGTGTGCATGCCGATCTCGTTGGGCTTGCGCGGGCCGATGTTGCCGAGGCGGCCGTGGGTGATGTCATCCTGATAGGAGGTGTGGGTTTCCTCGTTGAGGATCTCCAACAGGGTGCGAGCGGTGCCGGAGGGGGAGTCGATCTTGTGCCGGTGGTGCATCTCCACAACCTCGATGTCGAAGCGGTCCTGTGTGAGGATGCGCGCCGCGTGGCGGGTGAGCCAGAAAAGGGTGTTCACGCCCACCGAGTAGTTGGACGCGAAGACGATGGGTATGGTCTTGGCCACCTCGCGGATCATCGCGCGTTCCTCGTCGGTGTGGCCGGTAGTGCCGATGACCAGTCGCGTGCCGTATTTCAACGCCGCCTCGATGACGCTTGCGGTGAACGAATGTACGGTGAAGTCGATGGCGCAGGCGGCCTGTTGAAACGCGGTGTCCAGATCCTCGCCGACGTCATGGGTCGCGGTGACGGTGGTGTCGGGATTCGACGCTGCGGCTTGAAGCAGGGCCTGGCCCATGCGTCCTGATTTTCCTGTGATGAGTAGGTTTAGCATGTGGGGAAGTTGAGGGTTATGAGTAGAGAGATCAGTCCTCCCAGATCATGTGTTTGAGCTGGAGTTGGTTGGCGCGGGCGGCGGCCTCCTCGGCACGCGGCCCCTTGAAGGAGGCGATCTTTTTCGCGCAGGCGATGGCGGCGGGCCAGCGGCCGGCGTTTTCCAGAAGGGCGAGGGCGCGGAAGCCGCAGAGTTCGAAGTAATGCCACTCGGTAGGCACTGCGTTGGTTTCAAGAACCGAGTAATAGGCGACAAACGCCTGCTTCTCCCGCTTGATGGTGGGATCCTTGTCGTCCGGGATCTGCTCCAGTGTCCTGCCGCGCAGATATTGCAGGCGGTTGAAGACGGCGGGCTGGTTCTTCGTCCGCGCCAGCAGGTTGTCATAAACCGCGAGCGCTTCGGTGAGTGAAGTCGGGTTGGTGCCGCCCTGCGCGTAAACCGCCTCGCCTAACAAAAGCCCGGCGGGCAGATGCAGCGGATCTTCCGGCGGCAGGGAATCGAACCACTTGCGGAGAAAGGCGGCGGCCTCGGCCAGGCGGTTCATGTCGATCATGAGGCGGGCTTTCTCGAGCATGGCGACGGGGGCGAGCGGGCCTTTCGCGGCGACGGCCTTGTCGAACAGGATGAGCGCCTCCTGCTGGGACTGGCTGGTGGGCACCAGCGCGGCCGAGCGTGCGGCCAACAGCCATGCGGCCTGGGCGCGGGTCGGATCCGTGTCAGACGCGGCGAGTTTCTCAAGGACCAGCCGCGCGTCGTTGTAACTGCGGGACTGGAAAAGATTGCGGCCAAGCACCAGCGAGGCGTCTGCTGCAGCGGGGTCTGCGGGAAACTGTGTGATGATTCCGCGTGCGGTGGCGATGGCTGCGGCCGGGTTTTTGGATAGATCGTCGATGCGGAGGCGGACCATGGCGATGCGCGCCGGGCTTTGTGCCGCGGCTTTCTGCGGGTCTGCCGCGAGTGCGTCCAATTGTGCGCGTGCGAAATCGAGATCCGGGTCTTTTCCCGCCACGGCGGCTTCGGCGGCGGCCAGTCGTGCTTCGGCGAGGCGGGGGTGGTCCGGATGCTGCGACATGAATTCCCCGAGAGCCTTGCGTTTCGCCGCAGGTTCGGTGGTCGCGAGTGCGCGTTCGAGTTCCAGATCCGCGGTGAGGGACGGGTCCTGCGCTTGGTTTGTCAGGGCGACGTTGGTGCTGCCGTCCGGGTTGTCCGCCAGCCGGATGACCGCGGCGTTGAGGCGTGCGGTCCTGGCCTCGTTTTCGACCAGCAATCTTGCGGCCTCCTCGAAAAGCGCGATGGCTTTTTTCCTGTCGCCTTTCTGGTAGGTGCTACGTGCCTCGATGAAGGCCGCGTCTCCCCGCATGGTCTGCGAGCTGGCGGTTTCCCGAAGTGCGTCGAGCATGCAGAACGCCCGGTCCACCGAGCCGCTTTCGAGCGCCCAGCGCGCGGTCTGGAACAAGGCGCGGTTCGCCAGGAAATGGCCGGGGTTTTCAAGGCGCAGCCGCGTCAGGAGCCGCAGCGCCTCGGCGCGCGCTTCGGGTGTGCCGCAGCGGTGCAGGCCGAGCGCCCGGGTATGGAGCGAGAAGGCGAGCAGGTCGTTGGTGGTCGTGGTGGACGGCCATGCGGCGACCGCGTCCGAGGGCAGGGTGTCGATGAGGCCGGTGGCGGGGAGGTCCGAGGGGCTGATCCACTGGGACAAGCGCTCCAGCACCGGGTCCGTGGCGGACGGGGTGGCGGGCAGGCTTTGTTGAAGACGCCTGAACATTGCCTCGAGTTGCGGCGAATCCGGGTGCTCCTGGATGAATGAAAACAGGAAATCCGCGGCGGCTTCCGGTGTGCCGTTGGCGCGGAGTGCGTCGGCCAGGCCCACGGCCGCCGCGTGGTAATGTTGCAGTGACTGGCCTTGCGGCGCGTCCACCAAGGCTTGGAAACTGGACGCCGCGTCAGCCGGGCGGCCTTCCGCCAGCAGCAGGTGGGCTTCGAGGAAAGTCGCGAGCGGGTGGTCGGCCGGGCTGACGGACGCCACGGGAGGCATTGCCTTGCGCGCATCCTCGGTCCGTCCCATATCCAGCAGGATCTCCACCTGATGCAGCCGGGCCCTCGCTGCCAACGCCGCGTCCGGCGAAAGCGTCAGCCGTGCAAGCGTATCGAGCGCGGTGTCCGGTTTGCCGAGCGATAGCAGGAGATTCGCCACGGTGAAGGCTGTCTCGCCGTGGTGCGGGGCGGCCGGATCATCCAGCAGTGGCCGGAGCGTTTCCACGGACTCCATGAAACGTCCCGTGCCCAGCAGCGCCTGTCCTTTCCAGAACACCACCTCCGGGCCCGGCGTCACGAACGAGCGCCCTAACAAATCCAAGGCATCCGCCGGCTTGCCATCGCGGATCCACGCCTCGGCGAGGCGCACCGCCGCCTGCGACTTCACGGCCGGGGTGAGTCCCGGGCTCGCGAGGCATTCGTTGAAATGCAGCACCGCCATTTCCCAGATTCCCGCGGAGAGCGCGTCCTCGCCCTTCCGCATCAGCGACGCCGCGTCCTGCCCTGGCAGGGCGGACTGCATGGCCAACAGCACGAGCGGAAAAATCGTCCGGATCTTCATCGGGTCCCCGGAGTTTGGACGCGGCCGGGGGCCATGACCAGTCCGGATGCTGGGAAAACATGGCGGGGGCGGCAGCCATGGTCCCGGCGATCCCGAAACCGGAATCTCCTTCGCCTGCGTCATGCCTGCCAACTGCAATTGGTCGCACTTCAACCCGGCACCGGCCAGCCTGTCCGGCGGATGCTTCGGGTCCGCAAGCCGGGTCGCCCTGCATTTCGAAACCCCGGTGTGGCAATCCGCGCCGGGCTTTCTTTTGTGTGCGTATATCCGCCACGGCAGGTCTCCCGAAAATCCTTGTGAAACCTACGGATTCCGGCAAGTTGGATCGTATGGATATCTCTTCCGGAGATCCTACGAACTAGTCTATTGGGCTGAAAAGTGCGATGAAAACGGTTTCCACAGCTACTTATGCTCTCCTGCTTGGTTTGACCACTCTTGCGGCAGTGGGGGAGCAGGTCTTGATTGAGCCAAAGACTCTGAAATGGCAACATGATGAGAATCCAATTTCAAAGACACTGTGCATCAAGCCAAAGGGTGAGAATCCAATCCGAGTTCTACGGATTGACAGCACGTGCGAACGTTTCACATACAAATTAGAAGAGATTGCTCCTGGCAGGGAGTATCGCGTGACCATCACGCCAGATGGAACGAGAACATCAAAGCTTGCATTGTTGTGTATCGAGACGGACACCCCAGATATTCAAGATCGTATTCAACACGCGTTTATGTATGTTTTGCCAGAGCATAAGAAACAAGAATACATAAAATGCCCAATAAGAATTCATTGATCGAAAACCGGCGCGAACTTCTTGATTTCATTTCAACATCCCTTCAACCGCGCCGGTGGGCGCACATCAAACGTTGTGCAAAATGAAACTACGATCGATAGCCGCGATAGCCTTAGCACTGGCAATGCCGAGTTTCGGAGCGGGCGGCGATATTCCAGCGGACGGCGATATTCCAGCGGAGAATCCCGGTGGTAAACAACGTCCAGGTTGGTGGTGGTCTTGTTGGATGGGCCACGTAGTGGTCGTTCAGGGAGAGTTCAGCTACGATCCAAAGGGCACGCCAGACATTGTGGTAAGCGTGTCGGACAAGGCAGCCAAAAAGTATTTTACGAAGGAGGATCTGGAACTCCAGAATGCGTATTCGAAGTTCTTCATCGCTAATCTCAAGCCTGAGAAGTTGCTCTTTGTATCTCCCGAGATTGATTATGACGGTCGAATAAGCAAGATTAAGGCTGGAGCCACAGTACCACTGAAGATTCTGGTTCCTGCTTTGACGTTTGAAGGATCGACCGAACCCCTGGCTCGAAGTGAGACGAAGGGAGTGATTGTTCTCCGATATCCAAGTTCGAGAAGATTTAGATGTTCTGCCTTGGTTTTTGAAATTCTATGGTT
>CANBTO010000042.1 GCA_947372405.1 Verrucomicrobiaceae bacterium | reverse complement strand
AGCGGTGACGGCGGCAGTTCAATACAGCAGTCCGACATGCCAGGTTGGGATTTTAATTCCTCCACTGGAACTTATACTTTCTCAGGAGGTACAATCCCTTCCAACATCAACCCCAACATCGGCTTCTCGCTTTTGACTCAAAAAGATATCGGGTTTTTGGACGTGAACCGGAATGTTGGCACTGCCATCGCGAATTTCGCTCCGATGGCACCTGCTGCGGTTCCAGAACCTTCCGCGTTTGTCATGTCCATGATCGGCATGCTGTCCCTAGTCTTCAATGCGAGACGCCGTCGTTGAGGATTGCGGCGCATCTTTGGTACCAGTCCGCATGACAGCGGGACAGGCCAGAATGGCACGGGATTAAGACGAGTTCCGTCAAAGCTGGGCCTGGTCACGGAGCGCCGACTTCAGCCGGCCGATCCTGCGGCACCGGGTTTTCCGGCCGGCTGAAGCCAGCGCTCCGTTTCAGATCAGTGCTTAATCCCGTGCCATTCGGGACAGGCCATTGTTCGTTAGGCGGCTACTGAAACACACCCATGCAATCCAAAGCCACCAGCATTTCAGAATACCTCAAGGAGCTACCTGCCGATCGTTGTGCCGCCTTGAGCGAGTTGCGCGCCCTCATCCATCGGATCGCGCCTGAAACAGTAGAGGCCATGCAATACGGGTTGCCCGCCTTTGGCGACCTTTGCGGCCTGGCCTCCCAGAAGCACCACATGTCCCTCTACGTTTGCGAAAGCGAACTCGTGGCGGCGCATGTCGCGCAGTTGGGCAAGGTCAGTTGCGGCAAGGGGTGCATCCGCTTCAAGCGTCTCACCGACCTGAACCTAAGTACGGTGGAGAGCCTTTTGCGGGAGATTGTGAAACTGCGCAACGCAGGTATCGGCCCGAGCTGCCGTTGACATCCAAACCATGACGGCGGGGCAGGCCTGAATGGCGCGGGATCAAGGTCAAGATACGGACTGAAGTCCGTGACTACTTTTTGACCACCGGCCTCACGGGCACGCCTTTGCTGGCGAAGTGGCGTTTGGCCTCGCCGACGGTGTGCATGCCGAAGTGGAAGATGCTGGCGGCGAGCACAGCGTCCGCCTTGCCGCGGTCGAGGACGTCCACCATGTGATCGAGGTTGCCCGCGCCGCCGCTGGCGATGACGGGGATGCCGACGGCGGAGGAGACGGCGGCGGTGAGTTCGATGTCGTAGCCGGCCTGGGTGCCGTCCGCGTCCATGCTGGTGAGCAGGATCTCGCCGGCGCCGCGGCGCCAGACTTCCTTGGCCCACTCGACCACGTCGAGGCCGACGGGGGTGCGCCCGCCGTGGGTGTAAACGCCCCATTTGCCGGGGCCTTCGCGTTTGGCGTCGATGGCGACGACGATGCACTGGCTGCCGAAGGCGGCGGCTCCCTCATCGACGAGGCCGGGGTTTTTGACAGCGGAGGTGTTGATGCCCACCTTGTCCGCGCCGGCGAGCAGCATCTCGCGCATGTTTTCGACGCTGCGGATGCCGCCTCCGACGGTGAGCGGGATGAAGCAGTGCTGCGCCGTGCGCCGGACCACGTCCACCATGGTGTTGCGGTTGTCCGAGGAGGCGGTGATGTCGAGAAAGACGAGCTCGTCGGCTTCCTGGGCGTTGTAGGCCATGGCGGCCTCCACGGGATCCCCGGCATCGATCAGATCGACGAAGTTGACGCCTTTGACGACGCGGCCATCGGTGACATCCAGGCAGGGAATGATTCGTTTCGCGAGCACGCGGCGAGCAAAGCGCCAATTCCCGCGGACGCCAAGCACAAGGAAAAGCGCAGCGCGCCGCCTTGTTCGATTGTGACGGATTCGTCGCTGCGGGCGTGTGATTACACGGCTGGACAGGGCGGGGGGACTGGTCTAAGGCTCGCCGCGCATGCCACCCGATCAGTTGTTTGTCTGCATCCTCGTCCTCGCCACCGTGGGGATGTTCATCTGGGAAAAGGTTTCCCCGGATGTGGTGTCGATGTGTGCGTTGTTCCTGCTGCTGGTGGTGCCGTTCAAGGATCACGCGTTCCTGCTCAGCGGCCACGCCGTGCTGCTGCCGGACGACAAGGCGGAAAAGGCGTCGATCATGGCGAGCATTTTCGGCAACAACGCGATCCTGACGGTGACGTTTATGTTCATCGTCGGCACGGCGCTTGAAAGGACCGGGATGGCGGAGAGCTTCGGGCGCTGGTTTGAGAAAATCGCCGGACGCAAGGAGGGACAGGCGATGCTGGCGCTGGCCTGTGTGACCATCGGGCTGCATTTGTTCATCACCAACACGACGGTGGTGCTGGTTTTCATCCCGGTGGTGATGGGGCTGTGCCGCCGCACCGGCATGGTGCCATCGCGTTTCCTGATCCCGTTGTCCTACCTCGCCATCGCGGGTGGCATGCTGACAATGATCGGCACCAGCACGAACATGGTCGTCAACGGCATCGTGAAACAGAAGGGGCTGCGGCCGTTCACGATGTTTGAAATCACCGGGCTGGGCTGCGTGATGGCCGTCGGCACGGTGCTTTACCTGTTGTTCATCGGCCGCAAGCTGCTGCCGAGCCGTGTCTGCCTGGCGACCTTGATCGATTCCGAGGCAGAGCGGGAGTTTGTGACCGCGGCCATCGTTTCGGACGATTCTCCGCTGGTCGGGAAGACCTTGGCGGAAACCTCGCTGGCGAAGCGGCGGGACATGCGCGTCATCGAGGTGCGGCGCAGCGGCAACCGGGTGGAGGCACCCCTGAACGAACTGCATTTCGAGCCCGGCGACCGCGTGATCATCAAGAGCCGGCTGTCCGGCGTACGCGGGCTCAACGACGTGGAGGGCATCGACGTGGCCGCCAAATCCGAATACGGCCTCAGCTACGTGCAGACGGAGAAGGCGGTGCTGACCGAGGGCATGCTCGGTCCGAAGTCCAAGCTCATCGGCAAGACGCTGCGCAACATCGAGTTCCGCCAGCACTTCGGTGTGATCATCCTGGCCTTCCACCGGCAGGGCGCGAACATGATGGAGAGTTTCGAGAACATGAAACTCGAGGTGGGTGACACACTCCTGTTCGAGGGCTCCGCGGAGCGCATGAAGGAACTTTTCCGCGACAGCGACATCATCAACCTGAGCGAAACGAAACAACAGAAGACACCCTACCGCCGCAAACGGGCCTGGGTGGCGTTGCTGGCGCTGGGGCTGGTGATGGCGCTCGGAGCAAGGGATTTCATTCCTTTCGAGTGGGTGGCGCTCGGCGCTGCGCTGCTCGTGGTGCTTGGCGGCTGCCTGGAAAACGACGAGGTCTATCAGGCGGTGGACTGGAAGATCGTGATCATGATCCTCGGCACGCTGGCGCTGGGAGAGGCGCTGGACCGGACCGGGGCCTCGAAAACCATCATCCACGGCCTGACGGGCCTCATCGGCGCATGGGACAAGCGGCTCATTCTATCAGCGGTGTTCCTGTTCTCGATCATCTTCACCGAGTTGCTGAGCAACAACGCCGTGGCGGCGCTGCTCACGCCTTTCGCGATCCAGCTTGGCCTGGACATGGGAGTGGACCCGCGGCCGTTCATCGTGGCCGTCATGTTCGGAGCGAGCATCGGTTTCGCCATCCCGGCGGGCTACCAGACGCACATGATGGTTTACAGCGCGGGCGGCTACCGTTTCAGCGACTTCATCCGCGCCGGCGTGCCGCTGGACATCGTGTGCTGGATCCTGGGCTCGATCTTCATCCCGGTGTTCTTCCCGTTCTGATAGAGGAACGGAAGAGCGTTCCGGTCGCCGCTTACTGGATGGTGAACTTCCTGCCTTTGCCGGTTTCCCATGCGGTTCGGACACTGTTGTATAGGCCGGTGAGTTCCTCGGCGGAAAGCACACGATATTCGATGGTGTGGGCGTGGGTGGTTTCCGGAAACTTCTTGATGACCATGTTGTGGAGGTCCGAGCCAGCGTCGCCGGCGGTCTTGTCGAGCACCTCGCGGCCGCGATCGACGATGCGGGAGGCGGCGGCACCAAGACCATTGCCTTTCATGGCGTCGGTGACCGGGCTGAGGAAGTAGAAGCGGCAGAGGGCCTGGCCGAGGGCGTCCACTGTGACTTCATCGACGATGATGTTGCCGTCGAGCAGGTATTTGTGGCGGCTGATGGCGGAGATGCGTTCGATGGCGACCATGTATTGGCCGCCGCCGACGTTGGCGGTCCAGAAGCGGTTCGGCTGGGCGCTGTCTCCGGTGGCAGGCTTGCCGGTCGCGGTGGGGTCGGGCACCGGGGTCTGGGCATGGAGCGGGCAGGCGAGCAGGGCCGCCATCAGGGCGAGAATGGTTTTATTGCACATGGGGAAAAGGTGGCAGCTTCCGCGCCGTTTGGCCAGCGCGAGCGAGGATGCTTCGCATAAGTTAAGGATTGTCACGCAGCTCTCGCGGATGCAAATTCAGGGCATGGTTCGCTATCGGCCGAACGTCGCAGCCCTGATGGTGAATCCATCGGGGTGTCTGCTGATTTGCGAGCGAGCGACGATTCCCGGCGCGTGGCAGTTTCCACAGGGTGGAGTGGACCCCGGGGAAACGCTGGAGCAGGCACTCTACCGCGAGGTGCGCGAGGAGGTGGGATTTGAACCCCGGCACTATGAGGTGATCCGCCAGCGTGAGGGTTACCGCTACCTTTACCCACAGGATGTGAGGGGGAAGAAGTTGCGGAAACACGGCAATCACGGCCAGGAGCAGACGTATTATCTCTGTCATCTCAAGGAGGGCGCGCCACCGGTGAACGTGAACCAGAAGCCACGGGAATTCCGCGCCTACCGCTGGATCCTGGCCGAGGAGTTCGATCTGGACTGGCTGCCCGTCTTCAAACGCGATGTTTACCGCGAGGTGATGCGGGATTTTTTCAGGATCGAGTTGTGAGCCCCGCCGGGTCGCGGCCAAGGCCTGACAACAGGGCGAGCGTGCGGAAGGCGAAACCAGCGCGGCTTTTCCAGGGGCGCCTCGGGCGGACGATTTCCCAGCCGGATTCCTTGGCCAGCGAGGCGAGAGCGGGGGAGGGATTCACCACCGTGGCAGACTCACAGAGCGTGAGCATCGGCAGGTCGGCGCGGCTGTCGGTATAGCCGTGGCAGCCGGAGAGTATGGCGTTTTCGAACCATGAGGCAGGCAGAAGGGCCCGGAGCCTGGTGACCTTGGCGGCACCTTTGTGGTTTTCCAAATCGGGAAAAAACGCTCCGGTTTCCACCGGGGTGCCGAGTGATAGATGGAATCCGAGCGCGCGGCCGATTTCCACGACATAGAACTCCGGGCTGGCGGAGGCGAGGATGAGGAAGTGCCCTGCGGCGCGGTGGCGTTCGAGTTCTGCGTGCAGTTCCGGATAGATGGCGGGCATCAGGGATTGGGCGAACTCGCGGGAATACTCCGCGAGCGATGCCGAATCCATCCGCCAGAGATAGCTCAGGAACACGCGTTTCATGCCCGCCGCACCTAGCAGTCCGGCTAATGGCAGTAACATCAGGAAAACGGGTAGAAAGATCCCGCGCCACGGTTCCCTGCGGAGAACGAAGTGGCGGAAAAGCAACTGGCAGTCCCACGCGATCAGCGTGCCATCGAGGTCGAACAAGGCGATGCCGTCGGGTGGCGTGGAGGGAAGGGATGCGGGCACGGCGGGAAAGTTCCGGCAACGAGCGTGACATGGATGCCGGAAGCCCGCCATGCTTTTGTGCGCCGCTTTCCGCTTTGCGCCACCGGCATTCCGTTCTACGTTCCGGCGCATGCCAGACAGTCCTGAAGCCGATCCCCGGTTCAACGAATTCATCATTCTCCAAGCCCAGAACGCCGGGCTCTTCCTCGGACAGCTTCCCAATCCCCATACCGGCGAAAAGACCGTCAACCTGCGCGCCGCGAAATCCGTGATCGATTCCCTGGAAATGCTGGCTTCCAAAACCCGTGGAAATCTCACAGCCTCGGAGCTGAAACTGATCACCACCGCGCTGCAGAACCTCAAGCCACTCTATCAGTCCGCGTTCGCCGCCGCGGACGACTGACCATTTCCCCACACCGCATCCTCCATGTCTCATTTCGAGCCCTTCAACATCGGCAACGTTCCTGTCGGCGGTCCCGTGCCGTTCTTCATCCTCGGCCCCTGCGCCCTTGAATCCGAGGCCTTCGCCTGGGAAATGGCCCGCTCGCTCAAGGAGATCGCCGTGCGCACCGGTATCCACTTCCTTTTCAAGGCCTCGTTCGACAAGGCCAACCGCACGTCCGTCGATTCGTTCCGCGGCCCGGGAATCAAGGAAGGCTGCCGGATTCTCGGCGAAATCTCCAAGGAACTCCAGGTCCCCGTCACCACGGACATCCACACCGCCGAGCAGGCGGACATCGCCGCCGAGCATATCGACCTGCTGCAAATCCCCGCCTTCCTCTGCCGCCAGACCGACATGCTGGAGGCCGCCGCCAAGACCGGTCGTGCGGTGAACATCAAGAAGGGCCAGTTCCTCGCCCCGTGGGACACGGTGAACATTGCCGGCAAGATGCGGTCCTTCGGCTGCGAACGTTTTCTCATCACCGAACGCGGCACTACTTTCGGCTATAACAATCTCGTCGCTGACATGCGCTCGCTCTACTGGATGCGCAAGGAAGGTCTGCCCGTCATTTTCGACGCCACCCACTCGGTCCAGCGCCCCGGCGGTCTCGGCGGCACTACCGGCGGTGACGGCGAACTCGCCCCCGTGCTGGCGCGAGCAGCCGTGGCCACCGGCGTGGACGGGGTTTTCATGGAAGTCCACTCGGATCCTGCCAACGCGCTTTCCGACGGCCCCAACCAGATCCCCCTCGAGTTCATCGAAGACCTGCTCGTCAAGCTCATCGCCATCCATCACGCGGCCCATTGATAAAGCTGATAGAAACCACGCCACAACTTGCGCGCCATCATTCCAGCCATCCTGATACTTGCTCCCGCCCTCCATGCAGCGGAGGAGACCGCGTCCACCAAGACCGACAAAAAACCTTCCCCCATTTCCATGCTGCCCAGTGGCAGCCAGCTTCACGGCGTCATGTTTCCACGTTATGACGAGAGCCATCGTCTCTCATCCGTTGTCAAAGTCAGGGACATGACGCTCATCGACGAAAACACCTACTCCGGCCAGACGGTTTCCATCGAATTCTTCGATTCCGATCAAAAGCCCAGCGGCCGGGTGGACATGATTCGCGCCGTCTTCGATCAGGACAAGGGAAAGGTAGTTGCCAATGGCACCGTTACCTTTCGCAGTGACCGCATCCAGGCGAAAGGCACCGGCCTCACATTTACTCAAGCCCAGGCGCAGGCCAAGGATCAGAATCACAACAAGGGATTCCTGTTAGGCCCCTGCGTCACCTGCGTCCAGCAACCTCCCACCGAAACCTCCATGAACCCCCGCCCCGCCCCGTTCCGCGCCGCAGCCATAGTCGGAATGTCACTCGCCTCACTGCCGCTCGCCGCCACCCCGCCCCCCGCGGTCGGCACTGACGAACTCGCCCGCATTCACGCGGACTCCGCCTCCAAGTCGGCGACAGCCAAACAATCCGCCGACACAGCCAAAACAAATCTCGCCACGGACACGGCCGATGCGGCCGCCGCAGCGAAGGACGGCAAGGAATACGCGGACCAGGCCGGCATCAAGATCACGGAGGATCCTCTGGCAACCGCGCCGACGAAACCGCTCGACATCACCCCCGGCCCCACGGACACCGTCGTCCAGTGCGACAACGGAATGTATTTCGATGCGGAAGAGGGAGTCGTGGTTTACTTCGGCAACGTGCGCGTCACGGATCCGCGCTACAACATGAATGGGGCGAATGAAATGAAGGTCTTTCTCAGCAAAAAGCCCGGGAACGAGCAGGCCAAGACCTCAAAAAAAGAAGCAACCCCAGCACCCGGTGCCGGCATCCAGGACAAGTTCGGAGATGTGGACCGCATCGTCGCCACCGGCGCGGTGCGTGTGCTCCAGAAAAATCCTGATCCCGGCAAGGAGCCGGTGGAGGCCAGCGGCGCGATCCTCACCTACAAGCCCAAGACCGGCGAGATGGTCCTGAGTGGTGGATACCCGTGGGTGAAACAAGGCGCTTCATTCATGCGTGCCAAGCAACCCAACCTCAATCTCCGCGTGCTCAAGGACGGCAGTTACGTCACCGAGGGAAACTGGGACATGGGGGGCAACCTCCAGCAGAAAGACAAACATTAGAAATCCCCCCGCTACATGCCCACTTCCCAGAACACGCACAATCCCGGCTCCACTTGCTGTCATACGGAAACGGCCGTGCTTTTCGCCAACGGCCTGCGCAAGACCTACAGCGGAAGAGCCGTCGTCGATGGCGTCTCCATCACCGTCCAGCCGCGCGAAATCGTCGGTCTGTTAGGACCTAACGGCGCCGGCAAGACCACCTCGTTCTACATGATCGCGGGGCTCGTCCCCGCGGATTCCGGTTCCGTTTGTTTCCTCGGTCACGACATCTCCAAACTGCCGATGCACCGCCGGGCTCGCCTCGGCCTCGGCTACCTGCCGCAGGAGGAATCGATCTTCCGCAAGCTCTCGGTGTTGGACAACCTGCTCGCCATTCTTGAAACGCGGCCGAACCTCAACCGCGCGGACCGCCACGAGCGCGCCCACGAGCTGCTCAACCGCTTCGGCATCACCCGCCTCGCCAAGTCCCTCGCCATCACTCTGTCAGGCGGCGAGAAACGCCGTCTTGCCATCGCCCGCTCGCTTTGTACGGACCCCAAGCTCATCATGCTCGACGAGCCCTTCGCCGGGAT
Source organism: Verrucomicrobiaceae bacterium (assembly GCA_947372405.1). Next base: position 7,503 of record CANBTO010000042.1, on the reverse strand, counting down.
CGATCCCATCGCCGTGGAGGATATCCAGCGCATCGTGCGCGAGCTGAGGGACCGCGACGGCCTTGCCATCCTCATCACAGATCACTCGGTCCGGGAAACCCTCACCATCACCGACCGCGCCTTCCTCATCCATGATGGCCGTGTCATCCTCGAGGGCGCTTCGGACGAACTGGTGAACGACCCCATCGCGCGCAAGCACTACCTCGGCGAGGATTTCAGGATGTAAGCGCGCTCCGCACGGGCGGAAACAAGCTCTAACAGAGCGCCCCCTGGCGAGCGGGTGTGTTTGCGCATCCGGACGATGCAGGGTCCTGCGGATTTCCGGATTCCGGCATCTCCCGGAAAATCCGCGCATCCTTCCAGACTGGATGCGGAGCGCGATAGGGAACATCCCTGCACCTTCAGGCTGAAACCGCACAGCCTGTATGACCGCCTCCACTTCCATGTCCTTATTTCATCAATGGCTGCTGGCCGACCCGGCAAGCAAGGCTTCCGCCAGCTCAATCATTCTGCATTTTGGGGAGCCCCAATACAGCAGGTGCCTGATACAGGAAATCGCCGACCACCTCAACGAATACGATGACGACGGTGACGGCCGTTGGCTGCCTGCCACTCCGGAATTGGTCGAAAAAGTGCGGCAGGATCCAAGCCTCCGCCGCCTCCTCGGTTTGGAAGACGGCGTGCTCTCGGCTGGCGCTGATCTTCAAGCCGACTATGGTAAAACCCTGGCCGCCATCGAACATCGCGGCCGCGTCGTCTGCCTCTCACCCGGTGCGCCCTCCGTGGATCCGGATTTTGCAGACACCTTCCACGCCGGCATTGGTCCGGCATCGGCGATACACGAGAAATGCCACCTGATTCTCGATCCCGACCTGCTGGATCAGAAGTGCATCGCACATATTGTCGGAGATGTGTTCCTGGAATGGCTGCATTGTGACAAGCGCAACGACCTGCCGGCCCGCGGCAACCGTCAGGATACGCGTCGATTTTAAGAAACCACGCGCAGTCATCCACCTGATACCCTGCTTCGCTCCGCGCTTCCCGCATGAACGTCCTCGCCCTGACCATTCTGGTTTCCTCCTGCCTCGCCGGCATTTTCATCGCCTGCTTCGCGATGGAAATCCGCCGCGCCCGCCGCACCAGCCCCGAGCGGGACTCGTTGCTTCCCCTTGATCCCGAAATGCCACCCGTCGATCCGATCGAACCCACTCTTCTACCCAAGCTCCCATGACCACCACAATCACCTACGACGACAAGTCGGTCCGCCGTTTCATGATCGCCTCCATCCTTTGGGGTGTTGTTGGAATGTTGGTCGGCGTCATCATTGCCACCCAGCTTTCGTGGTGGCAGATGAACGGGCACTTCCTTGAAACGATCACCGGCGGCATGATCAAGGCGGACGGCATATCATTCCTCACCTTCGGCCGCCTCCGTCCGCTCCACACGAACGCGGTGATCTTCGCCTTCGTGGGAAATATGATGTTTGCGGGTGTTTACTATTCCACCCAGCGCCTGTGCAAATGCCGGATGGCATCGGACGTCCTGTCGGCCATCCACTTCTGGGGCTGGCAACTCATCATCGTCTCCGCCGCCATCACTCTTCCCGCCGGTTTCACCCGCGGCAAGGAATACGCGGAACTCATCTGGCCCATCAACATCGCGGTCGTCCTGATGTGGGTCACCTTTTCGGTCAACTTCCTCTGGACCATCGCCAAACGCAACGAGCGCAGCCTCTACGTCGCTCTCTGGTTCTATATCTCCACCATCGTCACGGTGGCGATGCTCTATATCGTCAATCACCTTTCGCTGCCCACTTCGTTCACCCATTCCTATCCGATCTTCGGCGGCCTCCAGGACGGTCTCGTCCAGTGGTGGTACGGGCATAACGCCGTGGCCTTCTTCCTCACCACGCCGATTCTCGGCATCATGTATTACTTCCTGCCGAAGGCGGCGAACCGTCCGGTCTATTCCTACCGCCTCTCCATCGTCCACTTCTGGTCGCTTGTCTTCATCTACATCTGGGCTGGCCCGCACCACCTCCTCAACACCGCCCTGCCCACATGGCTGCAATACCTCGGCATGCTTTTCTCGCTCATGCTCTGGGCTCCCTCATGGGGTGGCATGCTCAACGGCTTGCTCACCCTGCGCGGTGCGTGGGACAAGCTCCGCACGGACCCCGTCATCAAGTTCTTCGCCGCCGGCGTCACCTTCTATGGCATGGCAACCTTTGAAGGGCCGCTACTCGCCATCCGCTCGGTGAACGCTCTCTCGCACTACACCGACTGGACTATCGGCCACGTCCACTCCGGAGCCTTGGGCTGGAACGGTTTCATGGCCGCAGGCATGTTCTACTGGCTCGCACCGCGTCTTTGGAAAACCCAGCTCTGGTCGAAGTCCCTCGCCAACATGCACTTCTGGGTCGGCATGGTCGGCATCCTCATCTATGTCGTCGCCATGTGGTGTGCGGGCATCTCCCAGGGGCTCATGCTCAACCAACTCGCCGCGGACGGCACCACACTGAAATACGAATTCCTGGAAACCCTCGAAAGCAACCACGTGTTCTACATGCTGCGTTCCTTCGGTGGCTTGCTCTATCTGGTTGGCTTCATCCTCTGCGCCTTCAACATCTGGAAGACTGCCCGCTCCGGAAGACCCTACGATGAATCCGTCGAGGTCACCCTGCTGGAGAGGAAACAGAAGGACTCCATGGCTTGGGGTGAGGCCCTTTTCAATGATCCGCTCGCCCATATCTTCCTCGGCGTGGCCTTCGTCATCCTCTGGTTCTTCCTGCCGCCGCATGCGGACAAGGCAGCTCTCGTCGTGGCCATCCTCCTAGGAGCCAAAGCCTACAGCGCTTTCAAGAAATCCGGCGACAAGTGGACGAACTGGCACGAGCGCCTCATCGAAAACTACCTGCCCTTCACTGTGCTTGTCTTTGTCGCCGTCGCCGTTGGCGGAAGCGTCCAGATCATCCCGTCCCTCATCGTCAACCGCGAGAAGAACATCGAGGGCCGCCTTCAGGAACTCTATACGCCGCTCGAACTCGCCGGCCGCGATATTTATATCTCGGAGGGATGTTATAACTGCCACTCGCAGATGATCCGCACGCTCGTGCCAGAAGTCATGCGCTACGGCCGTGCAGGTGTCGCGGACGACTACTCGCACCTCGGCGAATCGATCTTCGACCACCCGTATCAATGGGGCTCCAAGCGCACCGGACCGGATCTCGCCCACGAGGGCGGCCCAATCGCCAAGGACGCCGCCGGCGCTCTCATGAAATTCATGCGCGTCGGCAAGCGCGGCAACGACTGGCACTTCAGGCACTTCCTAAACCCACGTGAAATCTCCGGCGAGACATCCAACATGCCCGCCTATCCATGGCTCTTTGAAAACAAGACCGACATCAAAGCCCTGCCTGGCAAGATCGCCGCCCAAGTCTCGCTCGGTGTGCCTTGGCCCGCGATGAACCAGCATGAAATCACCGACCAGTGCGAGACCCAGGCCCAGGAAATCGCAAAGTCCCTCGTCGGAAAAGTGACCCTTCCCGGAAAGCCGGACCTTCAGGGCGACGCGCTGCGCAACGAACTCGCGGACAAACAAGTCATCGCGCTCATCGCCTACATCCAGAAGGTCGGCGCATACCGGGATATCAAGAAGGCTGTGCCCGCACCACCCTCCAACCTCGATCCGGATTCGCACCGCAGCGCCGCAGCCGAATGAGGCGAACACCTAACCGAACACCACCATCATGTTCAAACGCGTTCTCGTCGAAGACTGGGCACTCATCATCCCCTACATCTCCTTTTTCATTTTCCTGGGGGTGTTCATCATCGTCACCATCCGCGCCATCCGCCTGGGCAAGCCTGAGCGCGACCGCCTCGCATCCCTGCCACTTGAAGACAATTCAGACAATCCAAACTCCTGATATCCCATGAGCCAAGAACCCAAACGCGGAAGCTTCGCGAAAGAAAAAGGCGAGATCGTCCTCCGGGAACATGAATACGACGGCATCCAGGAATACGACCAGAAGCTGCCGAACTGGTGGTTGTTCACCTTTTACGGGACCATCGTCTGGTTCGTGGTCCACTGGGTGCTTTACTATGAAACCGGCACCTTCAAAACCCCGCAGCAGGAGGTGAAGCAGGAGATCATCTCTGTCCAGAAGAAGAAAGCCGCCGAGTTGGAGAAAACCCTCGCCAAGCTTGATGACGCCACCCTCGTCCACGAATGGGCAACCAAGCCCGAGGTCGTCGCCGCAGGAGAGGCCACCTTCCTCACCAACTGCACCGCCTGTCATGGCGCGGACCTGTCCGCCACCATGACAGCAGGCACAGTCAAGGTTCCTCTGCCCGGTCTCCCCCTGAATGACCACGTCTGGAAATTCGGTGGCAAGCCCATGGAGATCTTCAAGCTCATCAACAACGGTTCGCCACCCGAAAGCACCGGCAACAACGGTGCGAAGATGCAGGTCTGGAGCCAGACCCTTAGCCCAAAGCAAATTGCCGAAGTTGTCTCCTACATCATTTCGAAGGTGCCGGAGGACTTCAAGGACATCCCCGCCAAGTAACTGTGATGCGGTCGCCTGTGAAAATCCGCCGGATTCTTCACGAATCGCTCTGAAAACCTTGACACATGACCGAAAAACGGGCTTTTTTCCGCCCCGCGCGCAACGCAAGGCACCCGTAGCTCAATTGGATAGAGCGTCTGACTACGAATCAGAAGGTTAGGGGTTCGAGTCCCTTCGGGTGTACCACTCGTTTTCAATGAGTTGGACGCCATGGCTGTTAGTTGTCAAAGTTGAGCTTTGCCACTTCTTTGCCACTTGTGGGAAGCCTGAACGTTTTCCAAGATTGGTGGATCGGCCCACATAGGATGTAGCGACGCTGGATTTTGGTTTTCGAGTCGAACATCGCAACGAATCGCGATGCTGTGCCCGGGCCCCGATGGGGACGAGACTTCCGAGGGCGTGATCGTGGGAGACGCCGAGGCAGGAGACCGGAAAAGTCAACAGCCGAATGATCGTCTTTACCCTCCCGTGGCGGAGTGCTGGTCCGGACGAAATTTTGACTGCCAATTACTCCCATCACCATGGACGAACCCAAATCGCTCTACAGCCGTTTCAAAGAAAAGATCTTCCGCATCCCCGACTACGAGCGCGGCTACGCTTTGCAACGCGAACAGCTCAAGGCGTTCTGGGAGGATCTGGTGAACCTCTCGGATCGCTCTGCGATTCCTTTGCGGCATTGGCGACAAGTGGGCGGGGCACGGCTGCCCGCGCCCTACCAGGGTGACTTTCGTCCCCGTTCTTGTTTTCAGCTTCTTCGCATTTCAAAATCCCAGCTTCTTCCCCGCCCATGACAGCTAAAAGGAAACCCGCCGCCAAACGCGCCCCGAAGAAAGCCACCGTCCGCAAGCCCGCCGCTGCCGGAGACGCTGCCTTATTCGACCGGGTGGCCATTATCCTGGAGCAGGCCCGCGCCAATGTCGTCCGGGCGGTGAACAGCAACATGGTGCTCGCCTACTGGCTCATCGGCCGGGAGATCGTGCAGGAGATCCAGGGCGGCGGCGAGCGGGCGGCGTATGGCAAGCAGGTCATGGCCAACTTGGCGCAGCAGCTCACACGGAGATATGGCCCAGGTTTTTCAGTCACCAATCTACAGAACTTCCGGAAATTCCACCAGACATACGCCCAGCGGCTGTCTCAGATTCAGCACCCGTTGGGTATCAAATCCGGTTTGAGTGATGCGGCTCCAGCAATTCAGCACCCACCGGGTGTTGAATTGGCCGGGGAAGCCGTGAGGTCCCGAAAATCACGCCCGACGTGCGCGGAATCGGCAGCACTTTCAATTCGTCGCCCGGCGGGTGACGAATCCTTGACTGGCTTCTCCCCCCAGCTTTCCTGGTCGCATTACCGAGCGCTGATGCGGGTGGAGAACACCGAAGCCCGGGATTTCTACGAACACGAGGCCATCGCCGGAGCCTGGGACAAACGGACCTTGGAGCGGCAAATCCATTCCTTTTACTACGAGCGCCTGCTCAAGAGCCAGAACCCGAAGAAGATGCTGGCCAGCGGGCGTGAATTGCAGATCCAGCCTGAGCCTGCGGTCGAGACCCTGAGAAATCCATACGTGCTCGAATTCCTCGGTTTGCCGGAAGTGGCCAAGCTGCGGGAATCCGATCTGGAATCCGCCATTCTCACCTATCCGCCACCGCTACCGCTTCACAGCCGATAGCGCGGAGCTTGATGGTGGCATGGTCGGCCTGCTGGCGGTTGGAGTCCTTGAGATCATCCCGAAGTTTGTCCCAATCCGACAGTGCGGGATCTTTCTCCGGCCTGCGGTTTGATCCGGCCAAGCGTTTACGGACGAAATCCCCATGCGCGGCCTTAGCGTAGGGCTCGTTCGTTTCGTGACGGAACGCCTGCTCGCAGCGGCTGTCGTCCGCGATCCCGAACACCCGGATGGGTGGTCCGACTTTTCCGGGAACTTCGAGGATGTCGGCCATCGACGCGCGGTTGGCGATGCGGACGAGCAGGCTACATCCCGCATGGCGTGTCAGAACCTCCTGAAATCTCAGTCCGAGTTCGATCGCGACGGTGGAATCGTCCAGACACACGAACAGATGCATCAAGGTGTCCGGCGCGGCCGCCCAGCCTTCGATGAGCTTGCGAGAGGTGAGCGATTGGGCGTCGGCCCGATGGAATTCAAGATCGCAGATCGGGGAATGCCGGGAATCCTTGGTTTCCAGAACGGGATAACGAAACAGGAAATGCTCCCGCTGACGTTCGGCATCGCGGTCGATCACTGAGATGCGGAGAAGTCTGCGGTTGGCGAAATGGCCCATTTTCGCGGCATGCAGGGCGATGCTGCGGCCCATGCGTCCGAAACCAAGGATGACGACATGCACGGTTGCCGGCGAGTTCTCCGCGATGCCTGCCGCATCCAATGGCAATGAGGTCAGCACGCGCCGCGCCTCGTCGCCGAACACATCGAAAAAACCCAGCACGCAGCCCTTGTCACCGTCGCGAAGGGTTTCGCCGAGCGTTTGCAAGCGTTCGCGCAGGTGGATGTTCTCAAGATGCACGAAACAATCCACCCGCCCGGATGGTTTTACCACACAGGCGTTCCGAATCCCGGTGGCGATGTGCACGTTCGTCTCGTCCTCCGGAGTAATGACGATCACTTCCTTGGCCAGAGTCACCCGCGCCCGCGCGAGGACATCGGGCTTGGTGGCGTCCTCCTGCATCAAGCAGACTCCGAGCGCCGCGCATTCGTTGGCAAGACCCTCGTCCGCATGCGGATCGATCACCACCACGCGGGCCTGGGGATTTTTCTCCTTCAACGAGCGCACCACGCCCATGCCCTTCCGGCCGAGGCCGCATACCACATGATGCCCGCTCCAATGGGAAAGCCGGAACAAGCGGAACTCGTGACCGAGACGCTTCCATAACAACATCGACGTGGTGGCGATCAGCGTGAAAGCCCCGAACCAACGGCCCGCCTC
>CANBTO010000041.1 GCA_947372405.1 Verrucomicrobiaceae bacterium | reverse complement strand
GAATGGCAAGGCGGGCAGCCAGGAGAGAAATGGGCGGAGAGCTGCTGGAATCAGCCCCATCAACGCTTCCATGGTCTGCTCGCCACCGTAAATGTTGCCGAAAAGACGGAACGTGAGCGCAACCGGGCGGATCGCGATCGAGATCACTTCCAGAACGCCGACAAACAGGAAGATCGGCACCATCATGACCAGCATGATTCCATTGAAGGTTCCTTTCGGAGCAAAAATGTGGGCAATGAAGGTTTTCAGGCCGTTTTCCGTGAGCGCCCAGTATAACCACATCAGGGCGAAGGTGAATGCCATCGCCGCCGTCATGTTGATATCGGCGTTGGCACCGCGAAGAACCGGTTCCGCCAGATGGCCATGGACATCCTTCAAGCGCAGGGTGCCCACACCCGGGATCAGACCCATGTAGTTGTTGACCAGAATAAAGAAAAAGATCGTTCCGAAAAACCAGAACACCCGTTTCGTCAGATGCCGCCCCATTAAGCCCTCGAGGAAATCGTAGAGCGATTCGAACACCCACTCCGCGAAATTCTGGAATCCGCTGGGAATGATCGCCATCTTGCGGGTGGCCAACTGGCAGAAAATGACGATCAGTGCAACCGACAGCCACACCATCACCATCGAGTTTGTGAGGAAAGGCAGTGACTCCGACAGCTTCTCCGCATGCAAGGGCAAGGCTTCATGCCCGCCTTCGGCGGACGCGAGGACAGGGGCGAGGCAGCCAAGCCAAGTGAGCAAAGTGATGGTGAACGGGCGACGGATCATGCCGGTGAGACCCCGCACAACGCGGGCACGGGGTCTGTAAAGACCACCGCCAACGTCCGCAAGTCCTTTTCTTGAAAATTTATCAGGACTTGGAATGCCGCTGCCGGGAATCCGCAGACTGTTGCTTAGCAAGGAGACACGGATGCCGGGCGCATGCCGCTTGGTGGCCGGACAAACCCTGCCCCGCCCGTCACAAATGGAATCGCCAGGTGCGTCGCGGTATCAACAAAAAGCCTGCCAGTATCCCCCGGCTTTCGCTTATGCCGCCGTTTCGGAGACATACGCGGGGCGCGAAAGCGCGTCAGGCGTCCGCTTTCCGCATCCAGCGCTAACACTTTCTAACAAACAATCGTGACCTTTGTCCGGCGCGCTCCGGACGCTTGGTGTATGGCGGGTGCCAACACCCGCGGGGCACTCCAAGTCAAGCCGCCAGTGCAAAAAAATCCCTTGAAATTCAAAGGATTTTCTCTTGCCAACCCCATCCCCCATCCGCACAAACTCCCGCTGCCATGAATAAAGCTGAACTCATCGAAGCCATCCAAGCCGCTCTCGGAAAAGACGCCACCAAACGCGCCGCCGACGAAGCCCTCGAAGCCGTCCTCTCCTCCATCGCCAAAGGCGTGAAGAAGGACAAGAAGGTCCAAATCATCGGTTTCGGAACCTTTGAGGTCAAGAAACGCGCCGCGCGCACCGGCCGCAATCCGAAGACCGGAGAATCCATGAAGATCGCCGCCTCCAAGTCGGTCGGCTTCAAGCCATCCTCCGTCCTCAAGGGCTCGCTTTGATCACTGGGCGACTTCGGTCCTCCCGTTTCCATCAATAAAACCAAAAAACCCCGGCCATTCGCGGCCGGGGTTTTCTTTTGGGTGATGGAATTGCTTTGGCAGGCTCAGAACCAGCCCTTGCGGCCGGTAATGTAGGTGCTGACAAATTCCTGATCCGACTTCGTGAGATATAGCACGCCTTCAATGATGCCGATGACAGAGACGACACCGGTTGGTATTCCGCAAAGAACGAATCCCAGGAGCCCTATGATGAGCATGATGATGCCTTCCTTTTGGTAACCGAGATAGAATTTGTGGATTCCAAGCCATCCCAGGAGAATTCCCAGAATGCCAGCAACCATCTTCTTTTCCGCGCCAGGAACAGGCCCTTGGGCGGGAGGTGGTGAAGCCGCTTGTGTTTGTGGCGGAGTAGGATCGGAGTGGCTTTGATCAGGTTCTGTGGACATTGTGCCTCGCATCTAATAAATCCCGTGCGGCAACGCAAGCCAGAAGCGACATGAAACCAAGAATCACTCTAGCGGAAACCCCGCTCCCGGACGGCAGCACGCTCGCCCTGCAGGAACACGACGGCCGCAAGGCCCTGCTCATCCACGGCCAGCAGATCTGCGGCCCGGCCACCCGCGCCGCTGAGGAGGAGCTCGCCAGTCTCGCCTGCGCGCCGTTCCGGCCCGCCCGCCAGCCGAAGCTGTTTTTTGTCGGTCTCGGCCTCGGCCACGCGTTGGCGGCGGCGGCTGCGGAGCTGAAACAAAAACGAGCCACCTTCGTCGTCGCCGAACCGCTAACAGACCTGCCCACATGGCACCGCCAGTTTCTGCCGGAAAGCCCGTTGGTGACGGATCCGCGAGTGCAGTTGGAAAACGACTGCGGCCCGTCTGCCCTCCACCGCCAGTCCGGCATGCTGCACGCCATCCTGCTGCATCTCGACGCCTCGCCCACCGGGCCCCGCAACCGCCCGTGGGTGGACGAGGCCCGCTGGTTGTCCGCCGCATTTGAAGCGCTCCAAGCCGGTGGACTGCTCGCCATCGCGGGCTCGCGCTATGTCCCGAATCTCACCAAACGGCTTCAGCGTTCGGGTTTCGAAGTAGCGGAATTCACCGTTCCCGCCGTCCCCGGCGCGAAGAAAACCCGGCTCCTGCCGATCTGGCTCGCACGCAAAGGCAAAGCTGCGGATTGATCTTTCCCGGGCTTCGTGGTTGTTTCACGCCGCTCATGATCCGCTCGACCCTGCTTCCACTCCTTTCCGTCCTGTTAGCCGCTGCTTCACACGCCGGCGAGACCACCATCGAGCCGCGGCCATTCAGCATCGAAAAATCCTTCACCGCCACCGCCATGCCGGACAGCGGCTGCATGCTCATCCAGGCTGAACCGGAATCCTGGGCGGATTTCCAGATCACCGAGCTCGCCGCGCATGGTGGCCGCGTGGCCAAGGGAGACGTCCTCGTGCGTTTCGATGCACGGGACATCGACAAGAAGATCGAGGACACCCGCAGGTCGCTCGCATCGGGCGCGCTCACCCTGGCCCAGGCCGAGCTGGAGCTCAAGAACCACGAGGAAACCGCCTCTAACAAACTGGACGCCGCCCGTCGCTCGGCCGAGATCGCCAAGGAGGAGAACACCTATTTCGTCAAGACCCGCCGCAAGGCCACCGAGGAAACCGCAGCCCACGAGCTGGACCGCAAGCGGCAGTATCTTGAAAACCAGAAGGAGGAGCTGCGGCAGCTTGCCAAAATGTATCAGGCGGACGATCTCACCAAACAACCCGAGGAAACCGAGGAAATCATCCTCACCCGCCAGAAGGATGCCGTCGTCAGCGCCGAATTCGCGCTGCGGATGGAAACCCTCGACTGCAAGCGCACCGTGGATGTCATCCTGCCGCGTGAAGCCGTGACCCTCGCCAACAATGAGCGGGACACCGCCATCAACCAGCGCAAGGCCGAGGTGGAGATCCCACGTTCGATCGAGATCCGTAAGATCGAACTCGAGGTCATGAAGACCAGCCGCAAGCGCGAGCAGGACACTCTGGCAAGACTGGAACACGACCGGGGCATGTTCGAGTTCAAGGCACCCGCCGCAGGTTGGTTCTATCATGGTGTGATCGAAAACGGCCGCTGGACCACCGGAGAAACCGTCAAGAACGTGTTCCTCCATGGCCGCCCGCTGGTGAACCGGCCCTTCGCCACTTTCGTGCCCGCCACCGCGAAGCTCGCACTCGTTGCTTTTCTCGATGAAGCCGCCGCACGCACGTTGAAATCCGGACTCACCGGCAACGCCACTCTTGCAGGACGCGAGGACCTCGAAATCCCCGTGAAACTGACCAAAATCGCCCCCACGCCCGGGTTGGACGGCACCTACCGCGCCGATCTAACAGCCGAGTGGCCGCAGGATCCCGCACCGGTCACCGGCTCGTCCGCACAGGTCCGCGTCACTTCCTATCAGCAGCCGGCCGCCATCGTCGTGCCACTCAAGGCGCTCAGCCATCGCACCGGCGTGTGGACGGCGGAAGTCAAACTCGCGGACGGCAAAACCGAGCGCCGCCCGGTCAAGCGCGGCCGCGTTACCGGCGAGGACGTCGAGATTCTCAGCGGTCTCGAAGCCGGGCAAGTGGTCATCACGCCTGAGAAATGACGCCGGCGACACATGAAGCAGGACTTGAAGATGCAAGATAAGAGAAGAAGCCCGCAATGACATTTCCGCCCTTTCCATTGCGTGGCTCGGTTCCGTCCCTTGTTCCTCTTGCGTCCTGCGTCTTGAAGTCTTGTTTCTTCGCCGCCGCACTCAGCAGCTATGGACTTGCTGTTGACGCACCTCCTCCGCTGCCCGAGGCCACCCCTGCCGCCATCGACGACTCGATCCGCCGCGGCGTGGATTTCCTCATCACCCATCAGAACGCCAACGGCTCGTGGGGCGGCCCCACGCTCACCAAGGGACTCAACATCTACGCGCCGTTGCCCGGTGCCCACGATGCCTTCCGCGCCGGGGCCTCCGGCCTGGCAATTGCCGGTATCATCGACTCCCGGGACCCGCGGCCGGAAGTTTCCGCCTCCATCGCCAAGGCCGCCGCATGGGCCGCCTCGGAACTGCCGAAGCTCCGCCGCGCCGATCCCACCACCACCTACAACTCGTGGGGCCATGCCTACGGTCTGCGCGCCATCTCCCGTCTCTATCAGATCGAAAACAACCCGGAGAAGAAAGCGGAATGGAAACGCCTCGCCCAGCAGCAGGTCGATCTGGCGAACCGCTATGAGGACGCCTTCGGCGGTTGGGGTTACCTCGACATCTTCGACGGAGTGACCACCCAGAGACCTTCCGGTCTTCCCACTTCGTTCACCACCGCCACCGTGCTGCTCGCCATGGCCGAGGCGCGCGATGTGATGGGCGTGACGCTCAACGACAAGGTCGTCAAACACGCCCTCGCCGGCATCAACGCCCAGCGCGAGCCGGATTTCTCCTACACCTATTCCTTCACCCACCGGATGCGTCCGCGGGGCGACATCAACCGGCCGGCTGGCTCGCTCGGACGCTCGCAGGCCTGCAATGCCTGCCTGCGCGTCTTCGGCGAGAAGGCGGTGACGGACGAGGTTCTAACAACCTGGGCGGACCGTTTCCTCGCGCGCGAGGGATTCCTCAGCAATGGTCGCAAGCGTCCGGTGCCGCACGAGGCGCCCTTCCACATCGCCGGATATTTCTATTACTACGGCATCTTCTATTTCACCCGTGCCGCGGCATTGCTGCCGGAGAAGACGCACGCCGCTTATGCGAAACGACTCGCCGCCATCATTCTCAGCCATCAGGAAAAGGACGGCTCATGGTGGGACTATCCGCTCTACGACTATCACTACGCCTACGGCACCGGCTACTCGCTGATGGCCCTGAGTTGGTGCCGCGACGCAATCGCCAAAGGCGGGTGAACCGTGGCTGGGACTTGCAGTCCCAGACTGTCGTGGGGACAACCTGTCACCACTCTTGAGATAAAATCCCCGTCCTCACCCGTATCCTCGCGTCATGAAAACCCGTTTGCTTGGCACCGCCGCCTTTCTTGTTTCCTGCATCGCGGCCGTCTCCGCCGCCACTCCCAACGTCGTCATCATTTACATGGACGACATGGGCTACGCGGATATCGGCCCCTTCGGTGCGAAAGCCTATGCCACGCCCAACCTCGACAAGATGGCGGCGGAAGGCACGCGCTTCACCAGCTTCTACTCGGCACAGGCGGTTTGCTCGGCAAGCCGCACCGCGCTGATGACCGGTTGTTATCCGAACCGCGTCGGCATTTCCGGAGCGCTCGGGCCGCACAGCAAGGTGGGTGTGTCGCCGGATGAGACCACCCTCGCGGAAGTCTGCAAACAGAAGGACTACGCCACCGCCGTCTTCGGCAAGTGGCACCTCGGTGATGAGAAACGTTTCCTGCCGCTGAACCAGGGCTTCGACGAGTATTTCGGCCTGCCCTATTCCAATGACATGACTCCCATGGGCGCGCCGCACGGCGTGCCGAACCAACGGAAGAACTATCAGAAACTCCCGCTCATCTCGCAGAACTCCGTAGCGGTGCCATCCGTGGACGACGCTGTGCAGGACCAGCTCACCACGCTCTACACCGAGCACGCCGTGGACTTCATCAACCGCCACAAGGAGAAGCCCTTCCTGCTCTACGTGCCGCACGCCATGGTCCACGTGCCGCTGCATGTTTCCGAAAAATTCCGCGGCAAGAGCGCGCGCGGTCTCTTCGGTGACGTGATGATGGAAATCGATTGGTCCGTCGGCGAAATCCTCGGAGCCATCCATGAAAACGGCCTCGATGACAACACGCTCGTCGTCTTCTCCTCGGACAACGGCCCGTGGTTGTGCTTCGGCGACCACGCCGGTTCCGCCGCGCCGCTGCGCGAGGGCAAGGGCACCAGTTGGGACGGCGGCGTGCGCGAGCCCACCCTCATGCGCTGGCCCGGCCACATCCCCGCCGGCCGCTCGTGCGACGCACCGCTCATGACCATCGATGTCCTGCCCACCGTCGCGAAACTCATCGGCGCGAAGCTGCCTGAAAAACCCATCGACGGACTCGACATCTCATCCGTCATCCTCGGCAAGACCGATGAATCCCCGCATGAGGTGCTCTATTTCTATTACAACGCCAACTCCCTCGAAGCCCTGCGCAGCGGCAAGTGGAAACTCGAGCTGCCACGTTCCTACCGGACTCTCAACGGCCGTCCCGGGGGCACGGACGGCAAGATGGCGAACTACGACCAGAAGAAAATCCCCGCGCCCGAACTCTACGATCTCGATTCCGACATCAGCCAGCAACATGATGTGGCGGCCGCAAATCCCGATGTAATGAAACAGCTTCTCGATCTGGCGGAAAAAGCCCGCGCCGATCTGGGCGACGACCTCACAGGACGCCCTGGCAGCGGCCGCCGGCCGGCCGGCAAGGTGGATGGCGAGGCCGTCTATCCGAGTGATTTTCCGGAAGACAAGAACGTCGTGCATCCGAAGGGGTCGTGAACCGCCGCCACGTCGCATCACCACTTCTCGAACGGCGTCTTCGCCTTCGGATTCGGCGTCGGCATGAGGGCGTCGGTGTCCTTGCGGAAGGCGTCGAGTTTCGCCTTGAGGGCGGCGACCTTTTCCGGGTTGTCTGCGGCGAGGTTGTGGTGCTCGCCGGGATCGGTTGTTAGATCATACAGTTCGAAGCCCTTTTTCCAGTAGAACTCGATGAGTTTCCAGTTGCCGTCGCGCACGGCGGCGGACGGGATGCCGCCCTGGTTGCCCCAGTGGGGATAGTGCCAGAAGAGCGGGGCCCGCTCATGCTTGGCCGCAGGGTCTTTCAGAAGATCCATGAAACTGACGCCGTCCTTGTGTTGGTCCGGCAGCAGCGGGAAACCGCAGGCCTCCAGCAGAGTTGGATAGAAATCGGTGGAAATGACGGGTGTGTCGCAGGTGGTGCCGGGTTTCACCTTGCCGGGCCAGCGCACGACGAGCGGTTCGCGGATGCCGCCTTCATAAAGCCAGCCCTTGCCCGCACGGTAAGGCAGGTTGCTGGTGGGCGAGCCTTCGGAGGTGGAGAGTCCGCCGTTGTCCGAGAAGAAGATGACGATGGTGTTATCCGTCAGGCCGTTGTCATCGAGGGTCTTGAGCACCTTGCCGACGGCCTCGTCCATGGCATCCACCATGGCGGCATAGACCTCGTGTTCCTGGACGCTGCGCGCCTCGCGCGGCGGCTCGGGGATGAACGCCGGCTTGAGGCCGAGCCTGGCTTTTTTCTCCTGATATTTCTTCACCAGATCCGCCCGGCCCATCAAGGGCGTGTGGACGTCGTAGAACGGCAGATAGACGAAGAACGGCTGGTCCTTGTGCGCGGTGATGAATTTCGAAACCTCGCTGGCAAGGCGGTCCGGCAGATGCTCGCCGGGAGGACCGTCCGGGAGTTTCTCGTTTTTGTAGGGGGAGAAGTAGGTCTTCGGGTGGCCGTCCTCCGTGCCACCGATATTCACGTCGAACCCATGATCCTCCGGCCATGATCCCTTGTGACCGAGATGCCATTTGCCGGCGAGCATGGTCGCGTAGCCTTTCGCCTTGAGGGCCTCGGCGAGAGTGGTGTGGGAGGCGGCTAGGCGGCCGAGATAGGGTGCGGGCAGCAAGGGGCGGTTTCCGAATTTACCGGCATTTTCGGATTTCATGTCGCCCGGATGTTCCGGCAGTTCCTGAAATTCGTGGGGCGCACCGAAGTAATCGGTATTGCGGGTGCGGGCGGGATACTGTCCTGTTAGAATCGACGAACGGGTGGGGGAGCAGACCGGACAGGCGGCATAGGCAGTGGTGAAACGCATGCCCTGTTTGGCGAGGCCATTGAGGTTGGGCGTCTCGTAGAAACACGAGGGGTTGTTGAACCCGGTGTCCATGTATCCGAGATCGTCCGCCAGGATGAACACGATGTTGGTGGCGGCGGCGGGCAGCGCGAGGGCGAGGATAAGGGCCGGGATTTTCATTTCCTGCGAGGCTGCGCATACGGGAATCGGAACGCAACTGTATCATGGGCCTGCGGCGGATTCGCGGCTTGTCTCGCGCATCCCGCCAGACCAGTCTCAGACATGGAAAGTCACGAGTGGTTCGAAAACACGGACGATGGGAAGGTTTACTACCGGGCCAACTATCTCGGCAACCGCTGGACCATCATGACGACCACCCAGAAGCGCGATCCCACGTGGACCGACCTCAAGCCGCCGTCCGAGGCGGTCTGGCGCGAACTGCGCGACATCGTCTGGAAAAAATACCAGCGCAAGCGCATCCCATGGGAACGCGTGGCGGATCTGGACCGCATTCTCGGCGACGAGCCGCCGCCGAAGTGAGGCCGCCAGGAAGGGCTCTGCCCATGGAAGCATAGTTGCTCCGGGTGATGATGCCGCAGGTCCCTCAGGGCTTTTTGAAAAAACATAAACCCGGAGCTTGGCGGGGACATATGGGTGTTGACTAGGGTTCCGTCCGCAGACGCCCCGGTTTCCGAACGAATCCAAACCCTCGGAAAGCCCATGAAATCCATATCCATCTACCGCAGGTCCGGCGGTCTGATCGCAGCTTTTCTTGCGACCGCCGCGCTCGCATCCGCCACCATCACTGTGGACGGAACGCGCAATGCCGGGATCGAGACGGAGTATTCCGCGCTCTCGGTGCAAGGCATCACCTCCAACTGGGGAAACAACAACGCCCTCGCCAACATCCACGCCGCCCAGGTGGGTAAGATGCTAAACCTGTTCATCGCGGGCAGGGCCGACGGAAACGCCTTCACCCTGTTCATTGATTCGAAAGCCGGTGGCGTCTCCACGATCACCAACGATCTGATCCGCAGCGGAGGATTCGAAAGCGACCTCAACCATTTCGCTCCGGATTCGGGCACGGGGATGACCTTCGAAACCGGCTTCCAACCGGACTACGCCATCCGCATCTACGGCGGTGGCACGGCGGCCTATGCCAGCATTTATGATTTGAACAAGCGCACCCGCAGCGACCTTGGACAGGTGGACAACGCCACCGCGTCCCATGGCCCGGTTTCCGCGCTGCGTGTCTCATGGGCGGATGCGGGCGCGCCACTATCCAACGTCACCACCGGTGTCGAAATGGCCCTGAACATGGCGCTGTTAGGAGTGCCGGAAGGAGCGGGCACGGTGAAACTGATGGCCATCCTTGCGAACGGCGACTCCACTTATGGCTCCAACCAATGCCTCGGCTCGCTGAGCACCAGCAACGACATGGCGGGCGGCGTCAGGGGTTTCGATTTCCAGAACGAAAGCGGAACGCAGACACTGTCCGTGGCGGTGAACCGCCCGGCGTTGGTGACTGGAGATGACGAGGACGGAGACGGCTTCATCAACTCCGGCGACGCCACACCGCTCGATCCCGAAAGGAACGTCTTGTTCAGCGTCAACATGAACGTGGAGCACGCCAAGGGCGGCTTCTATCCGCCGAGCTCGGTGAAGGTGCAGTTCTTCACCGGAGCGCGAACGCCGCTGAGCACGCTCACCCTCACCGATCCCGACGGCGACCTGGTCTACACCGGCACTCTAACAGGGGTGAGGGGTTTCGCCGGCGACTCGTTCGGAACCTACAAGTTCATCACCGACGATTCCCACAACACGAACAGCGGATACGAATACGGCCTCGACCGCACCTTCACGCTTGGTGCGGCCAATACCACACAAACGCTTGGCACCGTTTTCTTCAGCAACGATTCCACGATCAACTACTCCACCTGGGCCGCTGTGAACGCGGGCGGACAGGACGCCTCGCTGGACAAGGACGGCGATGGCGTGGCCAACGGCGTGGAATACTTCATGGGGGAAACGGGCTCGTCGTTCACCGCCAATCCCCAGCCTGTCGCGAACGTCGTTTCATGGCCCCGCAGCTCCATCGCCACCGGCGTGACGTTCCGCGTGTTCACCTCGTCCGACCTGTCATCATGGACCGATGTCACCGCGAACGCGGACACCAGCAATCCGGCGTTTGTCAGATACACGCTGCCGCCAAACGCCCCCGCCTTGTTCGTTCGCCTTCAGGTGGCCCTGCCATAAGACGGATTTGATTGGTGTGAGAGATTTCCCCTCCCCCAATCCCCCGGGCGGTGGCAGCAATGCCACCGCCCAAATTTTTTTTACCGAATGGACTGATCAGGGAGCAAACGGAAGTGTTCGATTCTGCCTGAATCCGCTCCTTTCAGGGATTTCGGATAGACCGCGTTGCCGAGGGAATGAACGATCACCGCTCCGTCGTGGCGTTCGGTCCTCTGGATGACGTGCGGATGGCTGCCGACGATGAGATTGGCACCACGGCTCACCAACCAGCGCGCCCAGCGCCGCTGCTCGTCGCTGACGGCGTCATGATATTCGTCGCCGCCGTGGACCATGACGATGATGGTCTCGCCCGCGACCCTGGCTGCCCGCAGCCCTGCTTCTATCAACGCAACGTGTTCCGGCAGCGTGGCACAGCCGGCCTGCCCGTCCGTGGCCGTCAGGGTTTCGACCATGCTCACACCAAACACCGCGATCTTCACGCCACCGCGTTCCGTTCGCCAAGGCCGACAGGCCTCCGCGCGGTTTCCACCGGCTCCGACGACGGCGATTCCGTGCCGACGCAGTGCTTGCAACGCATCCTCCAGTCCGGCTGGGCCGGCGTCTCCGGCATGGTTGTTGGCGAGCGACACGACGTCGATGCCCTTGCCCTTCAGCAGTGCCAGGCGCTCCGGCGGAAAGCGGAAATCGAAGCGCGGCGCGTGATCCGGCGCCTTCATGGATGGCACGCCCTCCAGATTGGTTAGAAACAAGTCGGCATCCCCTTTTTCAAACCCGGGAATCTCCACCTGCTTTTCCCCTGCAAGCACCACATCACCTGCGATTTTGACGACGCATCCCCCGGCTTCCGGGTGTGGCACGCGCAGCGAGAACAAAGGGCGGTCCTTGGCGAGGCGGCGCAATTCCACGATCTCCGGAAAGCCGCCGAGATGATGCACTACCAGGTCGTTGCCATCGAGCCGGCCCAAGGGCTCGCGGTCCTCCCACACCGCCGCCATGTGACGGCCGAAATCAATGGCGAGGCCACGTGCGATTTCATCCGCACTGATGGGAGGAGCATCGGCGAGCGTGAGATTCTCCGCCTTGGTGGCGAGTTGCGCACGCAGCCGCCCGGGATCGCCCCAGGCGAGCGGCATGCCGTTGCGCCGCCATGCCTGAATGAGGAAGTTCGAACAATCCGAACCCCAGCCGGTCTCGACACCTGTTAGAGAATGCTCCGCCACCCCGGCGATGCCGAAGACGTAAGGCATGCGGAAACATTCTGATAGAGCGCCGCGGAAACCAGCGCCATCCGCCAAGCGCAGCTCGATGGGTGCGACAGGCTGCCAGCCGACCGCCGTTTCCACCTCCGCCTCAATTCGCACGCGGCCCGCCGTGCCTGGCCGCCATTTTTCCGCCGCCAACGCGAGATCCTCCGTGATACCCAGATACCGGCGCGTTTCGTAAACCCACCGCCCCGGAGAGGCCGAGAAGCTTTTGCCAAGACCGGTTTGCGGCAGCAGATCATAGGCGGAGCGCGCGGGTTCGAGCGCGAACCACCGGACGCGTCCGGTAGCGCCGGAGGGCGGCTCGACGCGCAGTGCGGGAGCTTCGCGCATGTCAAAACGCCAGACCCCGTCGCAATCCTCCTCGCCCTGATCCGGATGGATGTTCATTTGCGGTTCTTCGCCGGACCAGGTGTCGAGTATGGTCTGCCAGTTCCGCTTGCGGTCGGTGACCCGCAAGCGCCCGCCCAGTTCCTGCCAGCGTGCGCGAAGGGCCGGTGAAACCTTTTCCGCATCCCAGCGGGCCACGGGTGTCAGGGATTCGGAGGCCCGTTTCGAAACATCCGGCCGGTCGTCCACCGAAGCATCGATTTCAAGCATCGCACCGCGCGTCCGGGCAACGGCGGCGCAGGCAAGCGTCACCAGCGCGTCCGCCTCCGCGTCGTTTGCAAGCCATGGTCGCGAGACTGAAAACGCGACGCCCGCCAAGCCCGGCCAGTCCATGGCTTGTTGCCAGATCGCTTCGAAAACGGTGTCCCGCTTTCCGGCTTCCATGTTTGCGAAGAAATCGAGGTCGATGGCGAGGATCACCGGCCTTGCGCCAGGGTTCCATTTCCGGAAACTGGTTAGATCCACCGTGCTCCAGCGCTCCGCGAAGGATCCTGCGGAACGTGGTTCCACCTCGAGGCGGCCGTCGAGAAAGCCCGCGGTCTCCGCAGTCATCGCCGCGCGCCTCACATCGCCCAACTCCGGCGCGGCGAGCCAGCATACCTGATCAAGCGGACGCGGCATCAGCGGCTCGATCCAGTTGAACGCCTGGATCCGCCCGAACTTGCGCCAAGCCTCGACATTCGCCGCGCGCGCTTCCTCCGATGGCACGCGCCGCAATCCTTCGCGGATCTCTTCAGATCGTTCCGCGGCCGACGCGTCCGGGTGGGCGTCCACCAGCACGAGATGATAACGGTCGTCCGGGTCGCAGGTGCGGGTGATCCAGCCGAAGGTCTCGGCATGATTGTCTGATAGAAAGACGGGCAGCGTCTGTCCCGCGTGGAGGCATCCGGCAAGAGCGAGCGCGGCTAGCGCCGATCTAACGACAAGGCGGAAGCACAGGTTTTTTGTCGAGACGGACATGCAGGCTTACGTGGGTGATGCAAAGGTCCTCGAAACGGTTTCCCGGCCACACTTCAATGAATGTCAGGCGGATTTTCTTCACCGGCTTCCTGTAGTTCAGCACGGGAAACTCCACTTCATCCCTGCTATCCGGCACATCGACCGTGAATCGATGTTCGCCGTTGAGCTCCACCAGCATTTTCCTCGGACGGCCATTGGCCTCGAAAAGCTTCTGGTCCCGGGCATATCCCGGAGTCATGCTGATCGCGGTGAGCGGCTTGGGTTCAACGGGTTCAAGTTCCAGCCATTCCCCGATGCCCGGCCCTTTCGCTCCTTCGCACCATGGATTGTCGTTGCCCTTGATGTTCGCGGCAACAAACTTGACGGTTCCTTCCGGAGGCAGTGTGGAACTGGCTTTCACATGATAGTTGGAATGCGTCATCATCCAGTGGCCGTTCTCTTCGGAATAGTCGCCGTAATAAGATATCCTGCCGGGGCTTGACTCGATTTCCAAATCATCCGCCATGGTCGGCTCGAGATCTTCAAAATTCCATACCCAGTTCAAACCATCGCGCTTGAACCGGTTCACGGGTTTGAGAACCTTGAGTTTCTCCGGGTTGATGCCATTGGGTTGGAGGATGATTTGTCCTGATCCGATGGTGCCGGCCCAGCAGGCCGCAGTGGAAAGCCGGTAGCGGAAAAGCATCGCGGCGACAGAAGTTTGGCAACTGCTGCCCCACACGGACGAGGGATAGCTGCTGTTGAAACGGATCGTTACCGGCTTCTCTTCATTGGCGGCAAAATCCAACTCAGACACGATCCACCCGGCCAAGCCTTTGAACCTTGCATCCTTGTCCTGCCTGCGTTCGGCCTGCCAGGTTGCCTTGATGGACTTCCCGGCCGCGCTTGGCTGATAGTCCCTACAGTAGGCCGGTTTTTGGTTGGCATGCGTTGCATGGTCCATTGGCGCACCCTCTCCCATTGGGTAATCATTGTCGAAGGACTCCTCCACCGGAAAGCCGAAGCGCACGCTCACCTTTTTATCGGTGATGTTTTTCATGATATATCTCACTTCCACAACGGCCAGTTTAGGGCCGAGTTTGACGGTGAGTTTCTCATCGAGAATGCGGATGTTTTCCGTGGCGTTCGGCTCGAAGCCCGCGACATCACCGGCGCGTTCGACGCCACCTTTGGAATATCCGCCAGCGTTGGCGTGAAGATCCATGGTGGACGCCAGCAGGAGAAATAACATGGCGAAAACGCTGGGCTTCATTTCACCAACCTCGCAGGCCGATCTCCCGCGGACAAGGGGAAACCCGCATCCAGCCCTGAACGAGCGCCGGTTAGCGCGTTTGTCTCGTCTGCTCCGCATTCGCCGGGTAGCGGAAATGCGCGACGATCTTGAAATCGAACAACACGTTCTCCCACTTCACTCCGGCACCCATGTTATGGACCACCCAAGGTTCGTTCGCACGGCCGCCGGGGCCGGGGACTACGATGCCGGTGTGCGACTCCGCGTTGGCTAGCGACCAGATCACAATGTCACCCGCATGATAGTCCGAAGGCTCACGGGAAGCGGGAAGCACCTGCCCTTTGCGCTCGAAGAAACGCTGGAGATTCGCCACGCGGCGGTGGTCGATGTTAGGGTCTGGAGCAAGCGAGCCCCAGAGCTGCGGATAGCTGCGGAAGTGTTCCTGCATGTCCTCGTGCACTTCCTTCTGGAGATCGATTCCGAGTTTGCGGAGGCAGCGGATGACCACGTCCGCCGAATTGCCTTTGCCCGTAGCGACGTCGCCATTGGGGTAGGGAATCTTGTAGTAGCTGGCGTCGTAGGTGATCTTCTCACCCGAGTGCGCGATCGCCGCTGCGGCGAGCATGCTTGCCGGGTCCTTGGACGCCTCCAGCGAGGAGATCGCCCGTGCGGCATCCTCGGTGGAAACGCCCTTCTCCGCCGCCGTGAGGTAAGGGATCAGCGGGCGGATGAAACAGCAGCCAATGACCACCGCGATGACCAGAATCACCCAGCCGCCGAAGAAATTCCGGCGCTTCGGCTTTTGAGGGCGCGGGCCGATGTATTCGATCGTGCTGTAAAATCCGGGACGAGAGCGTGCCATGTGCGTTTTCCTGCGCAGTTGAAAGCAGATCCACTACCGGAATGCGATGATTTTTCAAAAATTTTTCTACCTGGGAAACAAGGCGCGACTTGTGGCCGCTTTTGATCCCGCCTCGACAGATGAGGCCCACAGGTTCCAAATCCGGACATGACGATTTTCACCTCAAAGCGTCCGTTGAAATGGGGCGAACTGGACGTGCCGATGTTCGGTCTGTCCAAGGACTGGCATAGTGATCCTGTCGATCCACCGGCGGGTTTTTCGCTGGCGATGGATGAGCGCCGGCTGTGGTTCGTGGCCCACCATCGCAAGGCGGCCCGTCTTCATCCGGAAGCGCGACCGGGACGATTCCAGACCGATCTCTGGCGTTACGATGTTGCGGAGCTGTTCATCGCCGACCCCGTGAGCGGCCGTTATTTTGAATTCAACCTCTCACCGAATGGCGCTTGGTGGTCCTGCGAATTCACCGCACCACGCGTGAAAGCGGAGGAGGTGGAAATCGCGATGCCGGAAATCGCAACTTTCTCCGACATCGCGCCGGACGGGGCTTGGGTCGCCGCCATGGCCGTCCCGGTCGACTTGCTGCGCGCGCGGCTGAATTTCGGGCCGAAGACGAAATTGAACGTGGCGTTCATCATTGAATCCCCGAATCAGAAATACCTCAGCGCGGCGGACATGGGTGGAGGCAAGCCGGATTACCACCAGCCCGACAGGTTTGCATCCGCGGCTTTCACACCGCTGCCCGCATGAGGCGTCATTTTTCGCGAGGCCGAATACTGGCTTTGCACGACGCCACCTTCATCGCTATCAACAACGGCAAGTGGTCCGGCGTTTCCAAATCGAAGATCTGATCGTCCAGGATGTCACGGGCGTCGTGTTCCACGCGGTGGACTCTGAAACCGGGCGTGCCGTGGCGTTGCGCAGGTTTTTCCCGTTCGGCCCGGACGGCGGCGGTCTTAGCCCGGAAGAGCAAAGAGGCTACAAAAACACCTTGGGAAAACTTGAGGGATTCAGTCACCCGGCCTTGCGGGAATTGGTCTGCGGCGGCTGCGATCCCATCGACGGAATGCCCTTCATCGCCACCGGGTGGATCGATGGGGAAACGCTCGATTCCATCCTCGCTCGCGCAAAGCCAGCAGCGGAGCAGGTGATCGGGATCATCATGCAGGC